>JAITKN010000048.1 GCA_031278415.1 Oscillospiraceae bacterium | reverse complement strand
GCGTGTTTTGCGCAAGACGGCAACCTCGAGATGATTTTCGGCGGCAAAAATCTGTATTGCGATCGGCGCATCGTTGCGTTATTCCCCGCGTTTGACCGGACGGGCGCGCGGAAACCGTTGCGGCGCGGCAGGTTCTTGCTTTGCGAGAGCCTGCCGCGCCGCTGACAACTCAGAAAAAAACGCTTGACAAGCGCGGACGCGTATGATATAATGCTCCCGCGCTGAGGGTTCAGCGCATAAAATAATCCTTCCCGGTGCTAAACATCGGGCATCAGACCATAAGGAGGTTCTCATTTTGGACAAAAGCAAACAGCTGCACAACTACGAGCTGATGTACATCCTTGACGTGACAAGAGGCGAAGAGGACATTCAGCAGCTCACAGACAAATTCAAAGCACTAACGGAGACCAACGCGGCACGGTATGAACAGGAACTTATAGGGAAACGCAAGCTTGCGTATCGTATCAACGATATGCCGGACGGCTATTACGTTCTGCTGAAGTTTACTTCAACGCCGGATTTCCCGAAGGAAATTACGCGTGTGCTTGGTATTACGGATGGCGTATTGCGTTCGCTCGTAACTAAGGTTAAGGAGTAAGAGTTTAGGAGGCAAAAAATGTTGAATCAAATAATTGTAATGGGCAGACTGACACGCGACCCGGAACTGAGGGCGACGCAAAACGGGATTCCGGTAGCGAGCTTTACCGTTGCGTGCGACCGCGATTTTGTCGGTCGAGACAATGGTCAAAGAGAAACAGATTTTATTGACTGCGTTTCTTGGCGCGGTCAGGCGGAATTTGTCTCTAAGAACTTCCGCAAGGGCGATATGATTATCGTAACCGGACGCTTGCAAATCCGTGATTGGACGGACAAAGAGGGCGGCAAGCGTCGCCAGGCTGAAATCGTCGCGGAAAATATTCACTGGGGAGAGACCCGCCAAGCTAAGGAGGCGCGGTTGAACAATACAAGCAATTACAGCGGAAGTTACGGCAACTCCGGAGGATATTCCGAGCCGCACGGATATGACAGCGGCTACACGCCGCCGCCGCAACAGAGCGGATTCGGAGAGTCCGCCGCGTACCCCGCGTATCCGCAACCGCAGACGCCGTCTTACGGCGCGTCGGCAAGCGAGACTGACCAACCGGCAAATAGCGAACCATCCTTTGTCGAACTTGACGACCCGGAACTTCCGTTTTGAGTCTGTCTGCTAATCGGCAACTACACACCAATTAAGGAGAATAAAATGGATAATGAAAATATTGTCCCGGCACCGCAGACTGCGGCGAAGGCAACTCAAGAAGCGGCATCTGTAACCGTGTCGCGAGGAGCGGCTTCCGTCGCGTCAACCCAAGCCGCGGCGCCTGCGACATCTGTAACCGCGTCGCGAGGAGCGGTTTCCGCCGCGTCAACCCAAACCGCGACGCCTGCGACATCTGTAACCGCGTCGCGAGGAGCGGCTTCCGTCGCGTCAACCCAAACCGCGGCGCCTGCGGCATCTGCGCCGGAGACTCGTCCGACTCAGTCTCGCGCCGCGGAAAACCGTCCGGCGCGTGAACAGCGCGAGTATCGTCCGCGTTCGGAGCGCGACAATGCGCGTAATAACTCTCGCCGCCGCAAAAAGGTTTGTCAGTTTTGCGCTGATAAAAACAGCAAAATCGACTACAAAGAAGCCGCTAAGCTTCGCCGATTTATCTCGGAACGTTATAAGATTCTGCCCAGACGCACGACCGGCACCTGCTCCATACACCAACGCGAGCTTGCCGAGGCGATCAAGCGCGCGCGTCAAATCGCGCTGCTGCCGTACGTACCGGAATAGAGTTGGTGCCGCGTTACACACGCCGCGTTTCCGCAACGATACGCCAATAGCGCTACGCAACTGTGCAGACCGCCGCGCCTGACCCTTGTTATGAAAATGTCTCCGGCAATTCCGCTGTAAACGTTTGAGAAAACGCTTGCGGAGTATGACGCGGAGCGAACGAAGTTGAAGCCGTCAATCGCGAAGTTGTAAACCGCGATTGGCGGCTTCGGCGTTGACAGCCTTCGTGCCGGAGGGTTATCGAACCGCGCGTAAATATCCCGCAATCTGCGAATTTATGTTTCAGCCGCGCAGGTTGAAATTTTTTTTTTTCGCGTCGTGAAAAAAAGTCTTGACAAATGTTTTTGCGTGTGATACACTTAATACACTTGACACGGTTGATACTGGTGTACACTACCACGAAAGGGGATTACAAACTTGTTTTTCATCGACAACAGAGCGCGAAAGCCGATATCCGAGCAAGTTCTTGATAACGCAAGGGAGCTTATTATTTCCGGTGTGCTCGCGCCGGACGATAAGCTGCCGAGCGTAAGGGAACTGTCTGAGCGTTTGGCGATCAGTCCGAACACCGTACAAAAGGCGTATCGCGAGCTTGAACGCGACGGCTACGTTTACAGTTCAGCGGGACTGGGTACCTTCGTTGCTCCTAAGGAACAATGGCGCGACATCGCGACGCTTATGAGCGGGCCTGCCGACGCGCTGAGGCGAGCGATAGCCGGACTGCGAACACTCGGTCAGACAAAAGAGCAGATCCTGCATTTGGCAACGACATTATATGAGGAGGCTAACCCAAGTGATAAAGGTTGAAAACTTACACAAAAACTTTGACGAGCTTGCCGCGCTGAACGATTTTTCAATAAACGTAAAAAGCGGTTCCGTCTACGGTTTGATCGGCATCAACGGCAGCGGAAAAACCACCGCCCTGAAGGCTATTACCGGCATTATACGACCGGATCGGGGTGATGTGAGCTTCGATGGCGAAGCCGTCTATGAAAATCTGCGTGTCAAGCGCAGAATGGGCTTTATCCCGGATGATTTACACTTCTTCGGGTCGTATACGCTCAAAGACAGCGCGGAATTTTACAGACGCCTCTTTCCGCGTTGGGACAACTCTCGATACCGCGAGATGTCAGAAATCTTCGGACTTCCCGTGCGTAAGCGTATGAACCGCTTCAGCAAGGGTATGCTCAAACAAGCGGCCTTTATCCTTACTATGGCGGCGAAACCCGACTTCCTCATTCTTGACGAGCCTATTGACGGACTTGACCCGATCGTTCGCAAACTCGTCTGGAAGTATATAATGGCGGACGCGGCGGAACGCAATATGAGCGTATTGGTCAGCAGCCACAATCTGCGCGAGATGGAAGGCGTATGCGATACCGTAGGCATCGTGGACAAAGGCCGAATCGTACTCGAACGCGACCTTGACGAACTGCGAAGCGACATTCACAAGGTGCAGACGGCATGGAGCAAGCCCGCGGACGGCGACGCGATTGCCGGGCTGCCAAACCTGAAAGTTCTGCGACGCGAAAAATCCGGCGCGGTGGAACACCTGATAATCCGCGCAAACCGCGAATTGCTGGAAGTGAAGATCAACGAGATGCGTCCCCTTCTGTTCGATATGCTGCCGCTCTCGCTGGAAGAAATTTTTATCTATGAACTTGGAGGCGAACGAGATGAAATCAAACAATTATTATTCTGAACATTCCGGACAGGTACGCAAGACCGGCGAAGGGTTCGGAGAGTATTTCCGGTTATCCCGAGTGTGGGCGGGGGAGAATCTGAAACGGTTCTGGGCAATTCCGGCGTTTGTGATGCTGTGCTACCTTCTTACGCTTCTGCTGCCGATTATGACGGACTTCGATACGAGCTACGCGGAATCTATTGCCGGATTCCGAAACGCGGGCTTGACCTTTTACAGTATCCTCTTCCCGCTGATTACGACGCTCACGCTTAACCGATACCTCTTCGGCACGGGCTCGGTGAATGTTACGCATAGCTTGCCGCTGACAAGAGGACGGTTATGGTTCAGTAATTTCCTCTGCGGGCTGCTTATGATGTGGGTGCCGACGGCAATCACATACGCCTTAATTGCCGTAATCGAGCCGGATCACATCGCAGGATTGGAGACGAGTTTCTTTAAGCTGATCTTATGCCAAGCGTTTTATCTGACGTTGTTTAACCTCGCCGCTATTCTGACAGGCAACATCGTTATGCATATCATAACAAGCGCGTTTCTGACTCTGCTGCCCCTCGCGACTGTACTCGCGTTTCTTGCGACGCTTGAAATGATGATCTACGGCTTCCAAATGGATTGGTTCTTGAACCGTCAGATATTCGGATTTGTACCGCCGATGGCGATGACCGCAAATGACTCATATAACTTCGCCGGAGAATCTTTCGGATGGTGGTATTACGTCTTGGTCGCCGCCTTCGCGATTGCGCTCTACGCCGCGGGAGCGTACCTGTACAGCCGACGCAAGCTCGAACGCGCAGGCGACAGCTTCGTGTTCAAACCGTTTCAGCTTTTCTTTGTAAGCTGCGCCGCAATTGCCGGCGGCGGCGTACTGGGCACCCTCTTTTGGTCGCTGTGGGGCGGAACTTTCCCGTGGAACTTAGGCTTACCGCTCGGCGCGGCGATAGCCTTCGCCATCGCGAAGATGTCCGCGGCTAAAACGCTCAGAATTTTCAACAAGGGAAGTCTATGCCATCTCGCAATATCCTTCGCGCTGCTCCTGATTGTGTTGGGCGCGTTCGAGTTTGACCTATTCGGGATGGAGCGGCACGTACCGGACGCGGATGAGATTGTATCCGCGGACGTCTCCTTCGGCGTGCTGCCGACCGGACTTGACCTGTCGAAACCGGTCACCATAACGGATCCGGAAGTGATTGACGCGGTCAGGGAGATTCACGAACTTGCCGTGAATTCGGATGTCTCGCTTCGACCGGATTATTTCCAATCCGATTATGTCGATCGCTACGAGAACAGATCTGTACGTATAATCATTGACTACGCCCTGAAAAACGGACGGACGTTTCGACGCGCATGGACCGCGACTATGCCTATGTTTGCCGATTCCGACGCGTTCCGACGCGTGATTGACGGCGAAGAGTTCCAAGCCGCGATGAACATCGAAAACGCTGTAAAAGACAAGCACATCAGCGGTATCCATCTTGAACTCTTCCACTCCCGCTATTATGAGGGCTACTACGGGAATATATACGGCATCTCCCTGAATTCCGTCGAATACGCCCCCTTCCTGCGCGCGCTTCAGGCTGACCGCGATAAGGTCGACTTCGTGGCGGCGGCATACACGGAACTGCCCGACGCCTTATTTGAAGTCGAGATAGGACTACTCGATTACCTTGAGGATGAGGATCCGCGTCGTATGAGCGACTGGTTCCGCGTCAGGATTGGGGATGATTACTCAAACACCATTCAGTGGCTGCGCGAACAAGGCTACTACGACGCGCTTACCGAGCAGATGCGGGAAGCGTCCGAATATACGGATTAACTCGCCCTCCGCCGAAAGCCGTGAGCCTCCCGACAGCCGCAAACGAATAACCCCGCCGCTCCGCCAGTAAGGCACAGAATATTTTATTAATACCTCCGGCCGTTCGCCTGATCATATCGTAGGCGGACGGCTGTTTCGCGCGTTAAAAATATTAGACCTCCTCGGAAACTGCGTATAATAAGGCGGACGACCGCCGCTGTATATAGATACCGCAAGGGAGGACAACGAAATTAGGCACAGTTTCCGAGGAGGTCTATTATAAAAAACCCTTGACAAGACCTAAACCGCGTGTTATGATAGCTCTATCTTAGTTTTGTGATGCTCTCTGAAACACTCAGAGGACACTCTGAAACATTCAGAGAAGTCTCTGAAACACTCAGAGGATACTCTGAAACATTCAGAGGACACTCTGAAACACTCAGAGGACACTCTGAAACACTCAGAGGACACTCTGAAACATTCAGAGGACACTCTGAAACATTCAGAGGACATCCAAAATATAAGAAAATATACAAATAATTCTGCAAAAGGAGAAAAGTTATGTCAAAAGATTTCATACCACATCAGGATGCGGCATTTTATAAGTGGGCACAGACATTTATAGTATATGTCGGCACCTATCAGCAGCGTTTTTCTATTCCGTCGGAACCTTTATCGGTAGTAACGAACCTTTATCTCGCCTTTGAAACAGCTTTTATCGCCTACCAGGATGCAAATCACGGTAAAATAGATGTTTTGAAGAAAAACGAAACGAGGGACGCGTTAATAAAGGGGTTGCGGCCGTTTATTAAATCGTATCTGATGTTCAACCCGGCGGTTACGGACGCGGACAAGGAAAGTATGGGCTTACCGCTGTACGACAACACAAGAACGCCGATTCCGCCGCCGTCAACAATTCCGGAGTTGGAGATAGAAACTCCGATGATTCGCTTAGTTTCCGTGCATTTCAAGGACTTCGGAAGCAAGCGGCGCGGCAAACCGAAGGGCGTTCACGGCATCGAGCTTCGCTGGGGGATGTCGGACACCGCGCCGTTAGTAGTTGAGGA
>JAITKN010000046.1 GCA_031278415.1 Oscillospiraceae bacterium | reverse complement strand
ACTTGACATTGGAAAACTTCGATCTGTACTATAGCGACGCCACCGATGCCGGATTTGACGCTTTTATGCGAATGCTCCGCGGCGAACAGTCAGATTGGGTTCTGACCGCAATCCGGATTACTTGTTTAGGAATCGTTTTCCGATGCAAGCGCAGAGCCCCTGAGGGTAACGTTCAGTCAATGACGCTTGACCTTGACGAACTGAAGGGCGTAAAGTTTGAGTGCGAAGTCGAAAGGAGTGACGGGTTGCCTGCGGATAAGTATCTGATTGAGGGTATTGACGACGGTCGTGACCACAGGAGTTTTGATGATAAACGCAAACACTCACGATACAGACCCTATGTGACCGAATGGGATGGTCACAAAAAGCGGGTGATAACCATCGTAAGGGAACTGGGCCGAATTACTACTCCTGCTCACGAAGGACACGATTACCGGGCGGCCATAACCGAATATTGCTAAGTACCTGTGCGTAACACAAAATAGACCTCGGTCATATTTGCGGTCTTTTTCTTTTTCAAACGCGTCAGAATGTGGTATAATTATGTCGGTTCCGCAAAAAATAAGGGGGGCTTGTTTTGACGACATCTGATAAGACGAGGCTGAAAAATGACTTGGATGGCAAGCTAAAAGCCATCCGCTTGCACGGTTACGCCGAAGACCCCAGTGAAACAGCGCCTTTGCTGTACATATTAGGCTATGACAAACCGAAAACCGACGAGCAAATCAACGCTTTACTCATCAGGTTCGTGTCAGAGTATGTGCATAGCAAAAAAGAGCGGGATATATTGCTTATGGCCTTTAGGCTTTTGAGCGGTTATGAGGAACTCGAACCCATCGGCTCTCGCCGTAGGCTTTATGTGGAAGAAAGCGGTTATAGGAAACCGGAAGAATCCATTGACAAGGCCTGTGATCGGTTGCGCAAAAAAGAAGATATTCTCATAGCGAAACTGGTCGGCGCAATTGCAACGATATCGGATATGTCCGCCTTTATTGAGGATGTTGATGGCTACTTACAAAAAACTGGCGGGAAATGCCGCGTAAAATACCCCCGGCCAAGCTATTTGAAAGAGGATGGCGCTTTCGGCGTTTCGCTCCCAGACTCCCGGATTTTGACCCCAAACGCGCCGCGCTGGGGAAGCCCGGACATATTTTTGGGCAGGGATGCTTTTGTCGGCGCTTTGTGCCGTGAGCTACAGTCCGGCACGTCTCATCTGCAGCTGACCGGCATGGGCGGTATCGGTAAGACGGCAATTCTGAACAGGGTTTATGCAAATATCGCGGATAAGTGCGCGGAACATGGTTTTGGCCATGTGGGTCTGCTGTTTTACGACGGTTCTATGGACGCCGCTGTGACCGGACAGATCGACTACCCCGTAAACGATGACGCGGAAAAGGTCAAGACAGATGCAGTCTGGGCGTATTTACGCGCTCTATGCGATCAAACTTCCGTGTTGCTCTTAATTGACGATATTCGGCCACAGCGCAACGAGCAAACCACGGACGAATCCTTTCGGAAACTGTTCACTTTAAAGGCGGCTGTGCTTTTGGCTTCCCGCACTCCGTTCGGGGGCTTTGAAGACAGGCCGGTAGAGCATCTTCCGGCGGAAGAATGCGCGCGGATTTTCGAGGCGCAGTTTTATCGCGGACAAAGCGGTTCCCCGACCGCGCTGCCGGAAGATGACAGAACCGTCCTGACGCAAATCCTTGAGCGCCGCGTCGGGCGCAACACGCTGATTGTAACCCGTCTCGGCGCACTGGCGCGCAATCACAAATGGAGCGTCAAAGAACTGGAAGACAGGCTTGATGAAAAACAATTTAATATCCACAGGAAGCGCGGCGACAAAGGGCTGCAGGAGGAGATAAGCAAACTGTACAGCCTGACGGACGTTCAAGACCCCGCTGAAATAAGTGTCCTTGAGGCTTTCGCCATATTTCCCGCAATTCCGCTTGACATTGACACCTGTGTAAATTGGCTGCGGGAAGACGCCGGGACGGACGAGGACGACTGTCGCCTGATTTTGAACGAACTGTCCGAACGCACATGGCTTACGCTGCATACAGACGGCGGAAGTGATTCTTTTTCCATGCATCAGTTGGTGCGGGCTGCCGTGGGCGCGCAAACAAAAATAAAACTGGAAAATCATCTTAAACTCTTAGAAAATTGCCGCCGCACAATGTCTTTTGGTTTGAGTTCACATTTATCTTCGCAATTACCGCAATATTTTCCATTCGCCATCGCGCTGGCGGAATATTATGAAAATGAAAGTCATGCCGGAATCATTAAGTTGATGATGGGTGTGGGGCATTATTGTGTGCTGTTCGAGGAGGGTGACCGAAGACTGGAATGGCAGAAAAAGGCTTTGGCCGCCTGTGAAAAAACATTGGGGCCCGAACATCCGGAAACCGCCGCAGTCCACGATAGTATAGGGAATGTGTATTGCAATTGCGGCGATTACGGCAAGGCTCTGGCGTCATGCAATAAAGCTTTGGAAATATTTAGAACCGCCTTGGAGCCGGATTGGTCGGGACTTGCCCATGTTTACGGTAACATCGCGAATATCTACAGTGGACTGGGAGATAACCGCGCCGCGCTGGAGTTTTGCAAAAAAGCGATGAAGACTTTGAGCGAGAACGTACATGCAGATCATCCCACCGGCGTTTCTGCGTGCCTGAAAATTGCGGACGTATACACCGAGCAGAAAAACTATGGTGCGGCGATAAAAATATACCGCAAGGCTTTGGAGTATTACGAAACGAAATTGGGAAATGACATTCTTCTCACTGCCGTCCTTTATGTGAAGATATCCAAAGCATATTATGAACAGAAAGAATATGACAAAGCGCTGGAAACAGCTCTTAAGGCTTTAGCAATACAAGAAAGAGAACTAGGTGATAAGAACAGTACCACTCTTCTTACCCGCGCTTACGCCGCGAGGGTGTATGTACAGCGGGGCAATTACCCGGTTGCGTTGGAATTGTATTACAGTACTTTGGATGCCGCTCAGAAAAGCTCTGGCTGCAATCATCCTGAGATAGTTGGCGTTTTTTATGATATCGCAAGTGTGCATTTCGCTCAGGGAGATTATCCCGAATCGATAAAGTGGTATCTGAAATGTTTAAATCCCTTAGAGAAAATCCTGGGCCGCGATAATCGAGCGACCGTTTGGATATATGATATTCTGAGCAAATTATATTTTAATGAAAATAATCTTCCCGAAGCTTTGAAATACTGTAACAAGGTTTTGGTGTTTCGGGAGAAATCGTTGGGACCCGAACATCCATCAACCGCCGAAATCTACCGACTCACCGCGAAGATATACAGACATCAGGGTAATTATGACGAGGCGCTGAAATGGTGCCGGAAAGCTTTGCCCATATATGAAAGTAATCTGGGCGCTAATCATCTCGATACGAATTCATTACGGGAGTTTATATCCAAATTGACCGCATTGAAGGATTCCAAGACAAACGGTTAATCACATATACATCCGCGCAATGACCTTGCGATAAATCCCAAACAAAACCACAACACCGCGCCGATACTGACCTTATCGGCGCGGTGTTTTCTGTTTTTGTCTGTCTTATCGCTCCGAAATCGAATCCGCACAGGTATTCCCTTTTTCATGGATTGTGTTGTTAAATGCCCGTGCCAAATATCGGCACAAATCTATGAAAGGAGGTATTTATGTGTTTAAGCAGAAGTTTGGCATCGAGGTCGAGTTCACGGGCATAACGCGAAGCGAAGCGGCGGAGGTCGCAAGGACGGTTTTGGGCGAGGTGGCGATTATGCAAGACGGCGAAAATCATACGGTAATCGCACGGGACGGGCGAGTGTGGTCGTTTGTGTACGACAGCAGCGTCAGTCCGCTCATAAAGCGCGGCCGGCGGATTGAGAGCGCTTCAAACGATTATCGCGTGGAACTGGTCAGCCCGATTCTCACCTACCGCGAGGACATTGACATCGTGCAGGCGCTGATCCGCAAGTTGCGCAAGGCCGGTGGCTTTGCGCCTGACAACGCCGGTATCCACATTCATCTGGACGGGGAACCGCACACGCCGAAAAGCATTTGCAACTTTGTAAAGATTATGGCAAGCAAGAACGACCTGCTGTACAAAGCCCTGCAAATCAAGCCGGAACGAATGAATTATTGCAAGAAACTGGACGAGCGATTGGTGACGGCCATAAACCGCGCCCACCCAAAAACATTTAAGCGGATTTCGGATATCTGGTATCGGGAATACGGCGGATTCAGTTCGGGACGCTATCACAGCAGCCGGTATCATTTTCTGAATTTGCACGGTTTTTTCACCCGCCATCACACGGTGGAACTTCGCGGTTTCAACAGCGAACTCCACGCCGGCAAGGTACGAAGCTACATTGTGCTGGCACTGGCGCTGAACCATCAGGCGCTGACGTTGTACGGCACGTCAAGCCGCAAGGTGCAAGCCGAAAACGATAAGTTCGCCATGCGAACGTACTTAAACCGAATCGGCTTCATCGGCGACGAGTTCAAAAGCTGCCGAGATCATTTGTGCAAGCATCTTGACGGTAACGGGGCATGGCGCTTCGGTCTGCCCGAACATTCGCAAAACAGAGGTGACAATCCATGAAACGACAATATTATCTGGCATACGGCAGCAATCTGAATATCGGGCAAATGCAATTCCGCTGCCCGGCGGCCGAGCCTGTCGGCAAGACGCTGTTAACGGGTTATCGGCTGACCTTTTGCGGCGGGAACGGTTCGGCGGTGGCAAATATCGAACCCGACAATGAGTCAATCGTCCCCTGCGCCCTGTGGCGGATTACCGCCGAGGACGAACGGGCGCTTGACGGTTACGAGGGATTTCCGTATCTCTATCACAAAACAACGGTGCGTGTGCCGTTCGGCAAACGCAAAATATCCGCAATGGTTTATGTGATGGAAGACGGGCATCCTGTCGGTATGCCCGGCAGAGGATATTTGCGCACAATTCTTGAAGGGTATGCGGATTTTGAGCTGGACACCTTCGCACTCGCCGAAGCGGTGAGAACGTCGGTCGCTGTCCATGAACCTTACGGCTCGTCCGAATAGGACGGCAAGCCTCCGCGATTGCGGGGGCTTTTTTTCTGCCCGACAGCGCCTTTTGAGGCGCCTCTTGAAAGGACGCTGATGGCGGTTTCACAAATCCAAAAAATATTTTTATGGAGGAGAGAATCATGTTGTTGAATAAAATCAACGGGAAAGCCAAAAGCCTCCTCGCAGTGCTTTTGGCAATCGCGCCGTTCCTCGCTGTTGGCGGATAGGTGGCATGGGCGGCGGAAATTGGTGAGATGCCTTATAACACGGTCGGCTCAACATCCGGCGGTAATGTGGCATTTTTTGTGAATTAAACGTAAGAGCATAATAACGTACAAGTTAGATGGGAATAAATAAATGAGCGAAAGGACGCGGCGTGGGATTGAGAGGGAGAGAGGTTCTGGCCTTTTCGCGCGCCTGAATGATGAAAAGGCAAAGACGCGCAATAAAGTCATTTTCATAACTCTTGCCGTTATTGCAGTTGTGGGCGCTCTTACCGCAATCGGCTTTGCTCTGACTAAAAAATCAAACCAAAAACCTGTTGAAATCGTAATGAGCGATGATGAAATAATTGCAAAAACCAGCGACATTGGTTTTGAGGCGTATAATATCGCAAAAGATGATGCCGAAAATGGCTACAAAATCCATTGCCTAAACACTGTGCCGCCGGCGACCTTATCGGCGCGGTGTTGTTGAATTATGGCGGTTTTGGGAGTATAATGGTGTGTGGGTGACCATTTATTTACGGACAAGGAGCCAAAGTGTCAAAGCATTCAAGCATATCGACCGACGAGGAC
>JAITKN010000134.1 GCA_031278415.1 Oscillospiraceae bacterium | reverse complement strand
TGTCAAGCACTTTTTTCAACTTTTTTGAAAAAATTTTTTCACGCGATTCAGATCGCTTCTCAGCCGCCGCAAAAGAGCTGATACGGATATGACAAACAAAGCAACGACTCCATCAAAACCTGCCTCAACCTCAAATCCCCCAACGACTTACTTGACCTTTTCCTCGCCCTTTTGTAACCCATGTTTGACGCTCGAACATTGTTAACAATAAATTCTTTTTTTTGCTATTGCAATTTGCGGAGGTTTGTGATATGATGGGAGTGTGCAATGGTTTGAATGTTTTGCCTACTTCAGTTGTACATAAAGGAGTATCGGTTATGCTAAAAAAAACAATATCATTTATTTTGACGATCGTGCTTGTGTGCGGGGCGGTCTTAACAACTGTCGGCGCGGCGAGTTTCCCCGACTTGGATGGTCACTGGTCACGCGCGGATATGGAGGAATGCGCGGAACGCGGACTCTTTGAAGGCTACCCGGACGGCTCAATTAAACCTAACGCGTCAGTATCAGTTGCGGAAACCATTGCGATTATCAGCCGCTTGTATGATATTACCGACCTGGAAAAGGAGTTTATTCTGAACCAGTACGGGCAGGCGTCTAAAGAAATTATTGTCGCCGAGGGACCGACGTGGGCAAGGGACGCGCTCGCGATTTGTCTTGCTTCCGGCGCGGTATTGGATACGGAGCTTCGCGGCGCGGCTCCGGAAAAATTCAACGCTCCGATTAAGAAAGAGGTTCTGGCTATGTGGCTTGTGCGGGGTGTGCTCGCGGAAGAAGAACTCGACAGCCCTTCGCCGGATTTCACCGATGTTGATAAAATTCCCTCTCGATATCTAAGCTATGTTGCGCTGCTTTACAATATCGGTGTTCTGCAAGGCGATGAGAACCGCAATTTCAACCCGGGTAGTGACGTGAGCCGCGCCGTCGCCGCAACGATGTTCAACAAGGCGCTTAAATATCGCGAACGCAATTATGATACAGCCCCGCAGATTCAGGGCATTGATAACGAGAGCAAAGCCGAGGGCGTAATCATCAGCCACAGCGGTAGTGAAATGGTCATTGCTGACGCTGCGGGACTCTATCGTCAATTGAAGGTAGGATTGGACATAACGCCCACTTACAAAGACCCCGGCATTAAGGTCACTTCGGATACTGACTACTTTGTGACGCTCTACTTTAACACAAACGGCAAGGTCGTGAACTACTATATCGACAATACCGCCGCGTATGCTGTCGGAATGTTAAGCGATGTTCTCGGTTCATCCAACGCGCCCAGAATTGAGCTTGAAAACTACCATACCGGCAAAACCGCTTTGTATAATGTAGCCGCCGACTGCAAGTCCGCCGACAGCGGAGATCGCGAGACATACAACACGCTGAAAGCCTATCCGACCGGATTTGCGCTTGCGCGGCTGAATTCCAAGGCTGAAGTTCAGGAAATCAAAATCACTCGCGCCAATTACAAACTCAGCGGCGTACTTACGAAGATTGTGTTCGAATCGCCGGGCAGCGTTACCCTCACATCGGGCGGCGGAGATATTTACATTCTGCCGTTTGACGTGTCTGATCTGCCCGAAATGGAGCGCAACGGCAAAGTCATCACTATTACGGACATCCGCGAAAGCGACCACGCGGACATCACGGTTGAGAGCGGAAAAATCAAGATTATGAACTTGGAAACCTACGACAGCGGAATCCACGGTTACGTCACCGCAATTACCAAGACTGCCGATGGTTGGACTATCGCCATAAAGCAGGACGCGAAAGACGCGGACACTACCGCTGTGACCTATAAAACCGATAAAAACGTTATCGTTACTTTTGACGAGAACAAAAATGACGGAAGTACGATGTTGGACGTAAATGTGGGCGATTACGTTGTCTTTTCCATCCTGAATGGCGTTGTAATGGAAATCTACGCTGAGGCGGGCGATGTCACGCTGTCGGGAGAGTACAATGGGACATTGGTTTCTTTTTCCCGTTCGGAAGAGGAACTGGTGCTGCTGGTCAACGGAACCCCGCGCAAGGTTACCGTTGACGACGATACGTCAATCCTTGATAATAAAAACAATGAATACTATGACGCCAAAGAATTTGAACGCAATTTCACAAGCAAGTCGAGTGTCAAGAACATTGTGTTGACCGTTTACGGCTCATACGAAGGCGGAGAGTTCGTTGCTACTCTGGTTGTAATTACATCCTATACCACAACGTAAGACTGCCGTCAGTTTTTCCGCCCCGATGACTGCTGAACTGATAACCATCTACTATACTAATGATGAACATACCTAACTTACTTTCAATATTCAGGTTATGCCTTGTGCCGGTTTTTATCGTCACATATTTTGACGGCGGCGAATACTCCGGACTGCGATCCGTTCTGATTTACGGAGTAGCGTCTCTGACGGACGTATTAGACGGTCATATCGCCCGCAAGTACAAGACAACGTCTCCGCTGGGACGATTGCTTGACCCTATGGCGGATAAGCTGATGACACTTGCCGTGCTTCTGTGCGTTACCATTGACAGAATAATACCGCCTTGGGCACTGATATTCTTCTTTGTTAAAGAGAGCCTTATGGCGGTCGGCGGATTCATACTCAGGCATAAACTATCGGATATACCTTCATCTAATCTGTTTGGTAAAATTTCAACGGTTGTATTTTTCGCGGTGTGTGTTATACTTATAATCACGAACAAAAGTATTCCGCAGCCGTTTCCCAACATATTGATTGCAGTGGCAATCGTCGTTATGCTCCTAGCGTTCGCAAGCTACGTTCAGAAGTACATAGCAATTCAAATAAAAATGAAAGAGAACAAATTAAATGGCAGCTCCGATTTGTGACGAATGTAAAAAGAATATCGCGGTGGTATTCGTTACCGCCGTGGAGAACGGAAAGACCACTCAGCGCGGGTATTGTATGAAGTGCGCGCGTAAGCATAACTTTAAGCAGCTTGATGAAATCATTAAGAGTATGGGGTTGTCGGAAGATGACATAGATATGCTTAACGATGGTATGCGCGACGCGTTTTCCGAGGGCGGAATATTCCGTCAAATGATGGAAAATAATCCTGACTTCGACGACGACGAAGACTCGGACGGATTGATTCCGCCGGGGTTCTCGCCGTTTTTGAAGCATATTGATAATCTGCCGGAGGATGAGGGTGATGATTCCGACGATAGTCCCGCGTTTCCGTTTATGAATAATATGCTTGCCCGAAGCGCTCCGGACGGACGCGCCGCTCCGAACGAGAGATACGGCAGCGACGCGAAAAAGAGTCAGTCCGATAAAAAGCAAAAGGAAAAGCGCGATAAGTTTCTTGATATGTACTGCGTATCACTTACTCGCCGCGCTCGCGATCACGAGATTGACAACATCATCGGACGCGATACCGAAACCGAACGCTTGATTCAGATTCTCAACCGGCGTACCAAAAACAATCCTTGTCTCATTGGCGAACCGGGCGTTGGCAAGACCGCAATCGCGGAGGGGCTTGCGCTGCTTATCGCGGGGGATGAAGTTCCGCTTAAGCTGCGCGGTAAGGAACTGCTTTCCGTTGATATGACCGCGCTTGTCGCCGGAACTCAGTTCCGAGGACAATTTGAGCAACGAATGAAAACTCTTATTGAGCACGTCAAGGCCGCCGGAAACATCATACTCTTCATTGATGAAATTCATACTATTATCGGCGCGGGGGACGCTGAGGGTTCAATGAACGCCGCGAATATTCTCAAACCGGCGCTCAGCCGAGGCGAAATTCAGGTCATCGGCGCCACCACATTTAATGAATACCGCAAGCATATAGAGCGCGATGCCGCGTTAGAACGCCGCTTTCAGCCGATTAACGTTGCCGAACCATCCATCGCCGACGCCGTTGAAATCGTTAAGGGTATTGCGCGGTATTACGAGGATTACCATACGGTTAAAATTTCCGACGAGATTGCCCGGCAGGCGGTGCTTATGTCAGAGCGCTACATTACCGATCGCTATCTGCCCGATAAAGCTATTGACCTGATTGACGAAGCGGCGTCGCGGCTGAATCTCAAAAACAGCAGCATCGCGCGCGGCGGACTGCTGAAAAAAGAAATTGACGACCTTGCGCTGGAACGTGAATACTTACTGTCACTGGATCCTACGGACGAGATACACCACAGACTTGCCGACCTCAGAAGCGCGGAAATTCGGCTCAACGAAGAGCTGTCCGTTCTGACGCAAGAAGCAAGACCGGAACTCAGCGCGGACGACCTTGCCAAGGTAATTGAGCAATGGACAAAAATTCCCGCAAGCGCAATACGCGAGGACGAGTTCGAGAAGCTTTCTAAATTGCGCTCACGCCTTAAAACCCGCCTGATAGGTCAGGATGAGGCGATTGATGTCGTATGTAACGCGATTAAGCGTAACCGCGTCGGAATAAGCGCAAAGCGTAAGCCCGTCAGCTTCATTTTCGTCGGTTCTACCGGTGTAGGCAAGACGGAGCTGGTCAAACAATTGTCGGAGGATCTGTTCGATTCACCGGAGGCGCTCATTCGCGTTGATATGTCTGAGTACATGGAGAAGCACAGCGCAAGCCGCCTTGTCGGAAGTCCGCCCGGATATGTGGGTTATGACGAAGCGGGTCAGCTGACGGAGAAAATCCGCCGCCGACCATACTCGGTCATTCTCTTTGATGAAATTGAAAAGGCGCACCCGGATGTCCTTAATATGTTGCTGCAAATGCTTGATGACGGACGGCTTACGGACGCGCACGGACGTACGGTTAACTTTGAAAACACCGTCATTATTATGACCACGAACGCGGGAAGCGAAATTAAAGGCACATCGCTCGGGTTCGGTATGACCGCGGGTGAACTTGACAAAACCAAAGCGGAAAAGGCGCTTAAAGAGTTCCTGCGTCCGGAGTTTCTGAACCGCGTAGACGAGGTTGTGTACTTCAACAAACTCTCCGAACAAGACTTCGTAGACATCGCGGACATTATGATGCGTGAACTTCAGGACAGTATGGCGGAAAAAAAATACACGCTCATTTATGACACTTCGCTGTTGCAATATCTTGCCAAAAAGGCATACAGCTTTACCTATGGAGCGCGAAACCTCCGCCGACTGATTCAAAAGGAGGTTGAGGATAACGTCACCGAGCTTATCGTTGCAAACTACGCGGC
>JAITKN010000132.1 GCA_031278415.1 Oscillospiraceae bacterium | reverse complement strand
TGTCAAGCACTTTTTTCAACTTTTTTGAAAAAATTTTTTCACGCGATTCAGATCGCTTCTCAGCCGCCGCAAAAGAGCTGATACGGATATGACAAACAAAGCAACGACTCCATCAAAACTTGCCTCGGTCTCAAATCCCCCAACGACTTACTTGACCTTTTCCCGACCATTTTGTAACCCATATTTGACGCTCGAACAAACACTTGCGATCCCGTTATTTTGCGCTTGACAAATCAAGCGCGCCGCGGTATAATTGGGATGACGGCGGAAGCGGTTTGTGACGGACAAATGCGCCCCGCCGTGGCACAGCGAATGTCGCCGATGCTGATTGTCTTTCCGCGAACCGCCGCAGCTTACTACTAAACAAAACGGAGAACACTATGTATACGTCGCCATATCCGAATCTTCTGAAACCATTCAAGCTGCGCGGACTGACGGTCAAGAACCGCGTCATTTCCGCGCCTAATATGCTGTTTCACACGGTGGCGCACCGCCCGACGGATTACTATATCCGCTACTTAGAGCATAAGGCTCGCGGCGGCGCGGGGATTGTACACCTTGGCGAAATTGCTGTCTGTGACGGCGGAAACCATACTCCGCAGATGTACTCTTCCGATGATAATCTGCCGCTGTTCGGAGAAATGGCTCAAGTAATTCACGAACACGGAGCGCTTGCCGGCGTAGAGTTAACGCACGGCGGGTTTAATGTCAAGGAACAGCATAACATAGACAAGGATAAAATGTACGGTCCGGTTGCCGGAGTAAACCATTTCGGCACGGCTGTTCGCGCTATGACCAAAGCAGATATGGATTACATAGCGGACAAGTTCGCGGAAACCGCCGAGTTCTGGCTTCGCGCGGGTTTCGACTCAATAATGCTCCATATGGGACATGGCTGGATATTCGCGCAGTTTATGTCGCCTATTATCAATACGCGTTCGGACGAGTACGGCGGCAGTCTTGAAAATCGTCTGCGATTCCCGCTGCAAGTGCTGAAACGCGTTCGGGATGTCATTGGGAATCGCCCTCCGCTGATTATGCGTATGAGCGGTTCCGAGCGTGATCCTAACGGATTCACCGTTGAGGATATGACCGTATTTGCGGAGCAAGCGCAGGAGTATGTTGACCTCATTGAGGTCAGCTCTGAAAACTTTGCGTACATATTCGCGACGCCGTACTCTCCCTTGTCACAAAACCTTGACCTTGCCGAGCATATCAAAAGCAGCGGCAGGATCCGAATTCCGGTATACACGATCGGATCGATTCTGTCCGCGCCTCAGGCGGAGGAGATTATAGCGTCCGGCAAAGCGGACGGCGTAAGTATGTCCCGCGCGCTTATCGCCGACCCGTATTTGCCTAAAAAGGCCGCGTTGGGAATCCCAAACCGCCCGTGTCTGCGATGTCTTAACTGTACGGACAGCGACAACCGCAGCAAGCACTTCATTTGCAGCGTTAACCCTCTTGCCGGGCGTGAAGAGCGTCTGGGCTTCGGTGATACTCCGCCGGAGAAAGCGCGTGTGGCAAAGCGGGTTATGATAATAGGCGGCGGACCCGCCGGAATACAAGCGGCTATTGCCGCCGCGGAACGAGGACATAGTGTGCGGTTATACGACAGGAACTCCGCGCTTGGCGGTTGGCTGAGATTTGCCGATATTGACACTCACAAAGCCGAGGTTCGCCAATTTAAGGACTGGTTGGAACGCGAACTCGCCGCTTCCGGCGCGAATGTAGTGCTCAGTACCGAAGTCACTCGCCGGGAGATAGCGGAATACGCCCCGGACACGATTATCGCCGCGCTTGGCAGCGTACCCGCCGTACCGAACATCAAAGGCATCGAAGCCGCGCTCCACGCTACAGCCGCGTACTTCGCTCCGGAGAAGATAAAAGGAGAGACCATTGCTGTTATCGGCGGCGGATTGATTGGCGTTGAGGTCGGCATATATCTCCAAAATCGCGGCAAGAAGGTTACGGTATTTGAAATCAGTCCGGAAATCTGCGCCGACAGCGGCGATATGCTCAAACTCGGAATCCTCAAAAGCATAGCCGACAGCGGACTGACCGTTAAAACCGGGGTCAAGTTGTCCGAAATCCCAAGCGGTTACGATACCGTCCTCTACGCGACCGGAATGAAACCTAACGACAGCTTCTACTTTGAAATCGCGAACCTTGCGCCGCAAGTAATACTCGTCGGCGACGCAAAGAAGCCCGGACGAATCGACGGAGCGATTCACACCGGATATTTCGCGGCGACGGACATTCAGTAGACCTCCCGGGAAACTGCGTATAATAAGGCGGACGACCGCCGCTGTATATAGCCGCAAGGGAGGACAACGAAATTAGGCACAGTTTCCGAGAAGGTCCGGTAAAAGCAATCCGAAAAATCAACTTGCTTTTTCAGTAAGCTTATGGTATACATAAGATAAGATTTTCAATTTGTGTATGACTGTCGGATTACTCCGAAAAAGCACATAAGAAAGTGAGATACAATGCAAACAGACATCCTCACATACCTCTCAGAGAACCGCCATACGTTTTCACGCGGGCAGAAGAAAATTGCGGACTATATATTGAAGAACTTCGACAAGGCCGCCTTTCTTACCGCCGGCAAACTTGCCGGTATTACCGAAATCAGCGAATCTACTGTCGTCCGATTTGCGGCGGATTTAGGATATTCCGGATATCCCGCTATGAGAGAAGCGTTACAAGACGTTTTTCGCAGCCGACAAACTTCTATTCAGCGCGCGGAGATAGCCAATGAAATCTTGCGCGAGGAAGAGGACGCGCTTACCGCTGTACTCAACACCGACATAGCGAATCTGCGCCTGACGTTAGATTCAATCGATCGCGAGGCTTTCAAAAACGCCGTAGGTCAAATAGCGAGCGCGGAACGAGTGTATATTATGGGACTGCGGACATCCGCGACGCTCGCGTCCTTCCTCGGGTTCTATCTTGATATGCTGTTGGAGAATGTAAAGTTGGTTCACGAGTACGATGAAGTTACAATGACGCGTTTCCGACCTACGGACGTGTTCATTGGAATCTCATTCCCGCGCTATTCGCGCCGCACGGTAGAGGCAATCCACACAGCGCGGAACAAAGGCGCAAGCGTTATCGCTATTACCGATACCAATACCAGCCCAATCGCGAAAGCGGCAAACTACAACATATTTGCCAAAAGCAGAATGGTAAGCTTCGCGGATAGTATGGTCGCGGCGCTCAGCGTTATTAACGCGCTTATAGCGGCGGTCGGAATCGCCGGAAAGGCGCGTCTTGCGGAACGTCTTGAAGAGTTGGAACAATTGTGGCTTGACCACGACATCTACGAGGTATGATCGCGCGGGCGAATCGTATCGCCGTAATCGGCGGCGGCGCGTCCGGATGTATGGCGGCGATCACGGCGGCGGAACTCGGCGCGAATGTCACTCTTTTCGAGCGGAACGGGCAAATCGGGCGCAAACTGATGATTACCGGCAAAGGTCGCTGTAACCTGACCAACAACTGCGCTCCGGACAAATTTCTTCCTAATGTCGTCACCAACGCTAAATTCCTCAGTTCAGCCATACACAAATTTACCCCTTCTGACACTATGGACTTTTTTGAATCTATCGGCGTACCGCTGAAAACCGAACGCGGCAGCCGCGTCTTCCCGAAGTCGGACAAAGCCTCGGACATTACGGACGCGCTGAAACGCCGCCTTGACGCGCTTGGTGTCACAATTGCCGCCGAACGAGTTCGGACGCTTGATTTCGAGCGTTTTGACCGAATAATCCTCTGCACGGGAGGCGTTAGCTACCCTAAAACCGGATCAGACGGAGATGGATTCAGGATTGCGGAGAAGTTGGGGCATAGTGTTACTCCGCGTTACGCCTCGCTTGTGCCGCTTGCCGCCGGCGACGCTTTTTGCGGACAAATGCAAGGTCTGTCTCTGCGCAATGTTAAAATCTCGCTTATGGCGGAATCGAACACAAAGCCGCTTTACAGCGGGTTCGGCGAGATGATGTTTACCGATTTCGGCGTTACCGGTCCGCTTATTCTCTCCGCAAGCGCGTTTATGCGTCCGGAATATGACCGGGTAACACTTGATATAGACCTCAAGCCGGCACTATCCCGAGAAGAACTTGACGAACGCGTTTTGCGCGACTTCAAAGATTGCGCCAACAAAGACTTCCGAAACGCGCTTGACAAGCTCCTTCCGCGTCTTCTTATACCCGTGCTGATTGAGCGCAGCGGAATACCGCCGCATACGAAGGTCAACCTAATCACAAAAGAACAGCGCATACGGCTTATTGAGCTGTTAAAGAGATTTACCGTCGGCATTTCCGGCACGCGCCCGATTGACGAGGCTGTTATCACACGCGGAGGCGTATCCGTCAAAGAGGTCAACCCGACCACTATGGAATCGAAACTGATCCCCAATCTCTACTTCGCCGGCGAAATGCTGGATACCGACGCGTACACCGGAGGATTTAATCTGCAAATCGCTTGGAGTACCGGGCGGCTTGCGGGCGTGAGCGCGGCATATAAGAAACCATAAACCATAAACCATTTATAGGAGGAAAGGCAATGAATAAACTGCGATTTGAACCCTACAGCTTCCCCGAATACCTTCAGCGCAACCCGGCGCGGCGCATATGGCGCGTCATATATCCCGCCTTGTTGTTTGTTCTGATTCAAGTTATGGTAGGCGCGATTTTTGTTACGATAACAAGTATTGCGCTTGAAGTTCAGCATATGATGAGCAACGGCATACCCTCCGTGACAAGATGGGACGTCATATTGTCTGACTCCGACCAAATCTATGAGCAAGCAATGGAAATATTCACAAAGTATTCAATGCATTTGGTACTGCTTACCGATATTGCCGCTCTTGCGGTTTTTATTCCGATATGGTTGAAAACCCGCAAATATCGCCCGGCAACAATTCGCACCGCGTCCGCCGCGCGTCCGCTGATATTGACCTTTCTGCTGGTACCCGGCATCTCTTTACTTGTCAGCAGTATCATTGAGTTGTTCGGTCTTAACGATATGTCCGAGACATTTCAGGAAGTTATGGAGATGATTACAGGAACGTCGTTTGCGCTTCAAATACTCGCGGTTGTAATTATCGGACCGATAGCGGAAGAACTGATATTCCGAGGCGTTATACTTAACCGCGCGTTATCGTGGATGCCTAAATGGGCGGCAATAACGGTTTCGGCCGCGCTGTTCGGCATCATTCATATGAATTTTCCACAGGGGATATTCGCGTTCTGCGTAGGGATGATTTGCGGTTGGTCATATGTTCGCTTCCGCTCTGTTTTGATACCGATTGCCGCGCATGTCGCTGTTAACCTCGCCTCTACGATTATCAACCAAATATCGTTGGGCATTGACCCATATAACGGAAGCTCGGCGCGGCTCGTTACGATATTTATGCTTGCCGTAATCGCGCTGTCGGCGGCATTGGTTTATCCGTGGCTTAAAACCGCAAACGTAAACGTCGTTTATCCGAACGCGATCCTTCCGGACGCCGCAGTCGACACCGCAGGAACGGCGTCCGCCGCAATTGACGATGCCGCTGAAGGAGTGTAAAAATGGGCAATGTAATGGAATTATATCGGAACAAATAGCCAACGGGAGGAAGAGAACTTTTGCTCTCTCCCTCCCGTTAATTTTGTGAGTAATTAGTTGGTAATCGTCTTTTCGTCTTCCGGGTCAAAGAGGTGAATCTTACCCGTATCAAATGATAGCTTAATCGTATCGCCCATTTTGCAATGAACCGACCCGGTAGGAATTACGGAGATGAACTGGATATCGCCCACCGAGAAGTACAGGTTTGTTTCCGCGCCGAGAAGTTCGGTAAGTTCAACCTTTACATCGACTAAGCGCTCCGGATTTTCGGCAAGAGCCTCTTCGTCCGCATAAATGAAGTTCGGACGGATTCCGAAGATTACCTTTTTGCCATCGTAGGTTAGTACGTTCGCATTGCTCCCCTTCTCTTCCGGCAGAAGAATTTTCGCGTTTTCAAAAGTGAGATAGGTCTTATTACCTTCTCTGACTATAGTTCCCTCCGCTGTATTCATAGTCGGGGTACCAATAAATGTGGCAACAAAGAGATTTGCCGGATTCTCATACAGTTCCTGCGGTGCCGCAACCTGTTGCACATAACCGTCTTTCATAACGACAATTCGAGTTCCCATCGTCATAGCTTCTGTTTGATCGTGCGTAACATAGACGAACGTCGTAGCCAGTTTCTGATGAAGTTTGATAAGCTCCGAGCGCATTGAGGTACGCAGTTTAGCGTCAAGGTTAGACAGCGGCTCATCCAATAGAAATACCTTCGGGTTACGCACGATAGCGCGTCCCAACGCGACACGCTGACGCTGTCCGCCGGAGAGTGCCGCGGGTTTGCGATCCAACAGATGCGAAATTTCCAAAATCTTAGCCGCTTCGTCAACGCGGCGGCGAATTTCGTCCTTCGGCATTTTGCGGATGCGCAGACCAAATGACATATTCTCAAAAACCGTCATATGCGGGTACAGGGCATAATTCTGGAACACCATCGCGATATCGCGCTCCTTGGGCGGAACATCGTTGACAAGCTTGTTATCAATGTGCAACTCCCCCTGTGTAATTTCCTCCAACCCGGCAATCATCCTCAGTGTAGTGGACTTTCCGCAGCCGGACGGTCCGACCAAAATGATGAACTCCCTATCCTCTATTTCAAGGTTGAAGTCAGATACGGCAACAACGCCGCCGGCATACTTTTTGTAAATGCCGTTTAAACTTACGCTGGACATAGATTTGGTACCCCCTAAATCACAATATATATTATCTGCATTATATCACATCTTTTCTGAATTGTAAATTGTGAGTATTCACAAATTTTGCGCTCGATTTTTGTGCAATTCAACTATAACTCACTCATCCGCTGTCAAACCGATGCTATCTCTCCGATTGCGCAAAGCCGCGTCTTTGACAGCTGTCGCATCCCGAAGTCCCTCAAAGCCTTTCAAATGGGCAAAGCAATACCTCGCGGAGTTGAACCGCAAAGACAAACAAGAAAAACGAAAAATCATTGTACAATACTCCACGTACAATCCTCCCCCGCCAAACTGATTCCCAAAGACGAACAGCGCGTTTACAATGGCGAGTACCTTTTTCTTCAACAAATCTGCCATCAATTGAAACTCCATAAAATCTGTAATCAAATTTCTGACAGACACAAATTTACTTTCGACCTAAATGCCATCCTTTCGCGGCTGCTTTACGCTATGAATATTTTTTATTATTCGACGCGGCACGGGTACGATTAAAATGCTCTCCCCCACAAACACGGAATACAAATCGGCGCGGGTTAATACCTATCCTCCGCTTCAACATATGTAGTGTATTCCGGCATCCATTGAAGTTTGACCGTTCCGGTTTCACCGTGCCTGTTTTTCAGCACTATCAGTTCTCCGGAGTTATGCTCCGCGCCATCGGGCTTGAATGCGTCTTCACGATACAGTCCGAGTACGATATCCGCATCTTGCTCCAAACTTCCGCTTTCACGCAAATCGGAGAGTACCGGACGCTTGTTTTCGCGCTGAACGCTGGCGCGGCTAAGCTGACACAGGCAGATAACCGGAACTTTAAGCTCCATTGCCATAAGTTTCATTTGGCGTGACATCTCGCTTACCGCTTGCAGACGGTTCTCAGCCTTAGCGCCGGTGTTCATAAGCTGTAAGTAGTCAATAAGCACCAGGCCGAGGTTATCGATCCGCCTGCACAGCGCGTTGATTTCCAATACACTTATCATACTGTTGTCATTGACCATCAGTTTGGTGGCGGATAGTACGCTGGCGGCTTGACCGAGCTTGCGCCAGTCATCCGCGCTTAAGCGGCCGGTAATGAGCTTTTTGCCGTCGATAAACGCTTCCTCGCTGAGCATTCGCGCCACAATTTGTTCGCGGCTCATTTCCAAAGAGAAATATGTAACAGCTTTATCCGGCTCTTTCTTAGCGGCGCTCAGCGCGATATTGAGCGCAAGACTTGTCTTGCCGATTCCCGGACGAGACGCGAGCAGGATGAGGTCGGATTTGTTCAGACCCATAGTGAGATTGTCCAACCGCGGCATTCCCGTCGAAATACCGGACATAGCGGCACCGGTGTCAGCCATATCACGCAGATGATCCCACAACTCTTGAATGACATCAGCTACCGGCACGAGTTCGTTTGAGGCTTTCTCCTGACGCAGAGAGTATATTTTGCGTTCGGCAAACTCCAACATTTCGGCGGAGTCGACTGCGCCATCCGCGATTTTACCTGTGATTGAGCCCGCCGCCTCCGCTATACGCCGCAGACGTGCCATGTCTCGAACGATTTCCGCATAGTGGGTGATGTTACGCCATGTGGGTGTAACGGTCAGCAATTGGCGGAAGTAGTCGTCAGTATTTGCTTTTACAGTTCCGGCTTTGCGAACCTCATCCAGCAGTGTAACCGCGTCAATCGGTTTGCCGTAGCTGAACATTGTCTGAATAACGCTGAAGATTTCGCGATTGGCGTCGTGGTAAAAGTCCTCGGAGCGCAAAATTTCCAAGGCATCGCCGGCGCTCGATCCGTTAAGAAGAATCGAGCCGATTACAGCTTGTTCAGCTGTTATGTCGCGCGGCAGCGCTAAATTAGAAATCGGATCCATAGCGGCTAAACGCGTTTAGCTCTTTTCCGCCACGATAAGATGCAAGGTTCCGCTGACTTCGTAACCAAGCTTGCACTTAATTTCATACGCGCCGAACGCCTTGATAGGCTCCGCTTGCGCGATGCGGTTCTTTTCAATTTCAATACCGTGCTGATCTCTCAGCGCGTCCGAAATTTCCTGGCTGGTGACGCTTCCGAACAACTTGCCGCTCTCTCCTGACCGTGCGGTTACCTTGACGACAAGACTCTCCAGCTTTTCAGCGGTACTCTGAGCGGCAAGCTTTTCCTTGGCTTCACGGGCGGCGTTGGCTCTTTCGCGCTGTTTGAGTTCGCGAAGATTGTCCTCCGTCGCCGCTACCGCGAGCTTACGCGGCAACAAATAGTTGCGGGCATACCCGTCGGAAACATTGGCGGCTTCGCCCTTTTTCCCCTGCCCCTTAACGTCTGCCAGCAAAATCACCTTCATTGCCGCGCATCCTCCGCGTCGTCGTCAGAATCGTCAAAATCGGCGTCGTCAAAATCGGAACTCTCCGCGCTTTTAAGGTCGGCAAGTTCGGTATTCAATTCCGCGATACGCTGTATGGACGCAGAAACGCTTTTCACAGAACCTGCCATGCCCTCGTGAGGAGCGTCGCCGAACTGCTTGACATACGACTTGCCAACCTCCGTATACGCCTTGCGAACATTCTCTTTTTCGGCGAGAATCTCAGCGTGAATTTTGGCAATCTTCGCGGCATACGAGGCCTTCTCTCCCGCGAACTTAGCAATCTGAACTGCTGAACCGGCTATGCGCTCCGCAGTTTCTCCTACCGTTTGGATAAAATCGTCAAATTTGTTGGGCATAATAATATACCTCCTTTGTGAAAAGTATTATACCATAAATTTATGGAGAACGCAAGTACCTAAATGTTAACGTTTTATTAAAAATGAATTGTAAGTTATTACTCGGCTACCCGGCTAATACGCAACTTCTCAGTCAAGGTCTTGCAAAACGTGTGAATAATATCGCCCCGCGGCGATATGCGGGGAGACGCCTTGCTTGATCGCGGCCTTGATGACGCTCATCAAAACCGCGAAGGTTTTTGCGCCCGGCAAACTTCTGACGCAACCCGACACCTTACCCTTGGTCTTGACCATGCGCTAATCGCGCTGCTTGACGCTGCCGAAGTGTTCGTCAAGCGCTTGCGCCTTACGCTTTTGCATGTAGAGGTCGAACTGTTCGTCGATGTAGGTATTCCCGCCCAGCTTTTTATATTCATCGTGAGCGTTACAAATTCCGACCTCATTATCCGGCTCCATCTCTATCAGCAGCATCAGTTCCAACCTTCGAGTTGTAACGTCGGCTTTGTTGACCCTTTCCGTAAGCGCCGCTAATTCGCGCTCGATCCCCTCCGCCTTACTGTGGATCTTCTTGTATGGTTTACTCATCCACCCGAGCAGCTCCCTTATGTTCTTAACGCCTGTCACGATTGCTCCGAATACGGCTAAGCAGGTCATCATCCACGCCCAAGTAGGCATCTCCGCAATCTCCTTTACATAAATTTGCACAGCCATACAGTCTATGCGGAGATAACATCGGACGGCACCGCAAAGCACATAATAATTTACCGCTGTACGAATCCGGAGGTTTAGCGGCGGTACGCAAAGCGCGCGCGAGGATATATTCCGCTACTTCCTTTTTATCCCGTACACCGCCATCAGCAGCGGATATATCTCAAGTCTGCCGAGCAGCATAACCGCCATCAGAACCGATTTAGACAACACGCCGAACCCCGAAAGATTACCGCTCGTGCCGATTTCACCCCAACTAAGCCCGATATTGTTCACCGCCGACACCGTCGTCAGGAATACCGTCTCGAAGTTGTACTTGTCGAAGCTGAGTATCAGCGTACCGAACGCGATTATAAGAACATAGAAAACAAGATACGAGCCCGCGGTCTGAATCGCGGTCTCCGAAACCGCTTTGCCGCCGAGCCGAGTCACGCTGACCGCGTTCGGACGCAGCAGCTTCTTCAGCTCCTGACGCGCCGATTTGCACAGCAGCAAAGCCCGCGACACCTTGAAGCCGCCCGCGGTAGAACCCGCGCTGCCCCCGATAAACATAAGCCCGATCAGAACGACTTGCGCCGACGTCGGCCACAGTCCGAAATCCGCCGTGAAAAACCCGGTCGTGCTCATTGCCGACGCGCTCTGAAACGCCGCCTGCCTGAGCGCCGTCGACGCGCCGCCGTAGTACGGACGAAGCACAAGCGTAATCACGGCGACCGCAACGACGTATATGCCCAGCATCCAGCGCAGCTCTTCCGATTGTCCCGGACTCTTCAGTTTGCGCATAAGTATAAGATAGTACAGGCTGAAGTTCACCGAGCAGAGCATCATAAACACCGTGATTACCGTTGTGATATATACACTGTCGTAATGCGTTACGCTAAGTCCTTTCGACGAGAACCCTCCGGTTCCGACGGTGCTGAACGTATGTATTAAAGCGTCCGTGACGGTCATTCCGCCGCCGGCGACGCCGACGCAGAGCAACGCGAACATAAGCGCGGTAATCACAAAGTAGATCGCGTAGAGACTTTTGGCCGCCTGACGCGTTATCGCTACCGTCTTACCCTTAACCGGACCGGTCGACTCCGTGGACATCAGCTGCGCCGATCCCGCGCCGAGACGCGGCAGGATTGCCAGCAGCAGCGCGATTACGCCCATCCCGCCGATCCAGTGCGTAAAGGATCGGAACACAAGCAGCCAACTCGGCAGAGACTCCGGCCTCGTAACTACGGTCAGACCGGTAGTGGTGAAGCCCGACACGGACTCGAACAGCGCGTCCGTTATGCCGAGCGTACCTGTAAAAATGTACGGCAACGCGCCGAGTACACATATCGCGAGCCATACTGATGTTACCGTGCGGAACACAAAATTTCTGTTATTCATACTTGCGATTTTACTACATCTGTGTTATGATGTCAAGAGAGTTGTTATAAAATCATTATAGGCCGATTAAAGTCTTTTGTTTGCCGCTTATGTACGGCAGTAGGGAAGGAGCTTGAAATTGCGCGGAGTTCTGTTATTGTTAATTATTGCCGCCGCGGCGATGTCGCTGTCCGCGTGCGATTTGCTGTTCGCGAAAGAATACTACATCGTCAGCGAATACAACACCGGCTACGTCGAGACGATTCCGGACAGCGAGATTCAGCAGGTGCGCGACTATACCAGCTTGATGAGCGCGATAGAGAACCTTATTGCCGTACGCGCCGGCTACGGCTCCATCCGGACGCTTAATTACTCCGGCGACATCTTAGAGGACGTCCCGAAGGCCGTCAACACCATCATAAGGCAAACTCCGCTCGGAAGCTACGCCGTGGACTACATACGCGACGACATTCACAATCTGCTGAGTTATTACGAAATAGACATCACCATCCGATATACGCGCAGCGCGGCGGAAATGGCGAATGTAACACGCGTCCCCGGCGTTACGGAATTTTATGACGCGCTCGAGGTTGCGCTTGTTAACCTCGAATACACTATGAGAGCGGACATCGCTTCCTCTCGCGTTACGGAGGAGAGCGTTATCAACTACATCAACAACTATATCCGCAGGTCGCCGGAGATAATACCGGAAACCCCCGCGGTTACCGTGCATGCATACCCCGGATTTTTCGCGCCGCGTAAGATTATCGTCGTCAGCTTCGAGTACTCCATGGCGCGGGAAGTTTTACTTGCGCGGCGAATGATGTCACAATGGCGGGACGAAGAAGCGTCCGCGCGGCTTGACGCGGATACGGGATCCGAAATCCCCGGATAATACTTAATCGGAAGCGAGGCGGCAATCATTATGGATTACACTCTCAACACACGCGTATCGGAAATCTCCGGAATCGGCACTCACAGAGCCGCCGGACTGGCTAAACTCGGCATCGCGGTTCTCGAAGACGCGCTCCGTCACTACCCGCGCTCCTACGAAGACCGCCGAAGGTTCATTAACATTCGCGACGCGTCGGACGGAGAGAGAGCCGCCATACGCGGAACCGTGCTTGACAACCCCAAGTGGAGCTTTATACGCAAGGGGATGGACTTGGTGAGATTCAACGTGGCGGACGACACCGGCACGCTCGCCGTGACGTACTTCAATCAGCAGTATCAGGTCTCGAAGTTCAGCCGCGGGGAGGAATACGCCTTCTACGGCAAGGTACAGCGTGAAGGTCAGTTCATATCTATGGCGAATCCCGAGACCGAGCGCGTAGGCATGATCGTACCCGTGTACGCGCTGACCGCCGGTATCACGAGCAACCTCATCCGAGGCTTAGTGGACAAGGCGCTTGCCGCCGCCGTGACGGAGTTGGCAGAAACCCTGCCGGACGACGTCCTTACGGCGCACAATTTGCTCGGACTCCTCGACTCTTACAGGGCTATCCACTTCCCCGACGCGCTTGAGGGCGACGACGACACCGAACTTCACAGGGCGCGGCGCAGACTGGTGTTCGAGGAATTCTTCACGCTGTCACTCGCGCTCGCCGTCAAGCGCAGACGCGGCGAAGCGCAATCCGCGTACAAAATCACGCGTACCGTGAACTATGAAGACTTTTACTCCGCGCTGCCGTTTTCGCCCACCGACGCGCAGAAGAGGGTCGTCGAAGAGGCCGAGCGCGACCTGATATCCGGCAAAGTGATGAACCGACTTCTGCAGGGCGATGTCGGAAGCGGCAAGACGCTTGTGGCGGCGGCTCTGATTTGGCGGGTTTGCGCCGCGGGATATCAAGCCGCCTTTATGGCGCCGACGGAAATACTTGCCGAGCAGCACCATAAAACCCTTACGCGTCTTCTCGCGCCTTACGGCATCCGTATCGTACTCTTGCGCGGAAGTATGAACGCCAAGGAGAAGCGGGAAGTTCGCAAGCTGATAAAGTCCGGCGAAGCGCGGCTCGCGATCGGAACGCACGCGCTCCTGACCGCGAATACGCAGTTCTTCAAACTCGCGCTCACCATAGCGGACGAGCAGCATCGATTCGGCGTAGCGCAGCGCATCGCGCTGGCGTCTAAGTCCGTCGAGCGCCCGGGTACGCTCCTGATGTCCGCTACGCCGATCCCGCGCACCTTAGCCATGATGATGTACGGCGACCTCGATGTCTCCGTTCTGGACGAGCTTCCGCCGGGACGCCAATCGGTTAAAACGTACCCCGTCACCGAAGCGTACCGCGAGCGCGTTAACAACTTCATCACCAAAACCGCGGCGAGCGGTTCGCGTGTCTACATTATTTGTCCCGCGATTGAGGACAACCCCAACTTCGACGCGCGTTCGGTGACGACGTACTCCGAACAGCTGCGCGCCGCCCTGCCGCCGAACATACGTATCGCGTCGCTGCACGGCAAAATGAAACCGGCGGAGAAGGACGAAATTATGTCGGGCTTCGCGGACGGCGGCATCGACGTATTGGTAAGCACCACGGTTGTTGAGGTCGGGATGGACGTTCCGGACGCGACGCTGATTGTCATCGAGAACGCCGAACGCTTCGGGCTTAGCCAACTCCACCAGCTTCGCGGCCGCGTGGGACGCGGCGCCCGTCAGTCCTACTGCATACCGGTCTTGGGCGGCGGCGGCGGTCAGGACGCCGTCGAGCGGCTTAAGGCTTTCGCCGCGACGACTGACGGGTTCAGGATCGCGGAAGCGGATCTGCGAATGCGCGGGCCCGGCGATTTCTTCGGCAATCGCCAGCACGGACTTCCGGAGCTGAAAATATCGGACTTGCAGGGCAGTATGAGTATGATGAAAGAGGCTCAATCGGCCGCGGAACACTTCGGCGTCGAGCGTATCGAGGCATACCCCGCGCTTCGGCAGCGCATCGAGCGTCTTCTGCGCTCAGCCGAGTAGCGCCCCGCCGCGTAGGCGTACACGGACGCGGCGTCCGGCTACATGGACACGGCGTCCAGCCACACGGAAGCGACTTCCAGCCACACGGACGCGGCGTCC
>JAITKN010000043.1 GCA_031278415.1 Oscillospiraceae bacterium | reverse complement strand
ATAGGTCTCGGATTATCTCCTATCAAATATGTATCGACGGCAATGAAATACAACACAACAACGCCCGACCGCATTGCAGTAACGCCGATTCGTATAAAACCATCATATCGAATTTACTGGGGGCTTGACCGAAAACGCGCTGAAATGCAAGTATAACGGAGGCGGTTTGCCCGTGGGATACACTGTTGACAGCGACCAGCAGTTTCAAATCGACCCGATTACCGCGCCGATTGTGCGCGATGTCTTTGAAAAATACGACGGCGGCGCGACCATTGCCGACATTGTCCGCTGGCTGAATGAGCGCGGTATCAAGCCACAGCGCGGCAAGGTAATGGGGATTGACAGCGTGAAGCGACTGCTTAAAAACCGCCGCTACATCGGTGAATATAAATACCGAGAAACGGTTGTTCCGAACAGCATTCCGGCATTGGTGACGTAGAGTTATTCAACCGCGTGGGAGAACGGCTTGCCAAGAACAAGAAAGCCCCCGCCCGGTTTAAGGCGAAAGCTGAGATGTATCTGCTCTCCACAAAGCTCCATTGCGGTCTGTGCAGCGCATTTATGGTCGGAGAAAGCGGCACGAGCGGTACAGGCAAATTCCATCAGTATTATAAATGCGTAAGCACAAAAAACCATAGGGGTTGCAAGAAAAAATCTGTCAAAAAAGCTTGGATTGAAACCCTTGTGATGGATGAGCTTGTGTCGATGCGATTATTGAACGTATTGTCGATTTGGTAATGGAATCGCAAAATCAAGAGAACACCGCCCTGCCGGTTTTACAGGCAAGGTTGAATGAAACCACAAAAGCCATTGAAAACATCCTCAACGCCATTCGGCAGGGCATTTTAACTCCCTCCACCAAAGAGCGGCTTGAATCGTTGGAGCAAGCCAAGGAAGAATTGGAAATGGACATTTTGCAGGAGGAATTGTTCCGTCCGTTTGTGTCGGAGGACAAGGTTCGCTTCTGGCTGTATAAATTCCGTGAGGGTGATTTGCAAGACCCAGAACACTATCAGCGGTTGGTGGATGCTTCATCAACGTCATTTACTTGTTCGATGACCATTTTTCGATTACTTTCAACTATAAAGAGGGTGCGAAAACCGTGTCGTTGGCCGATGTTAAGACTTCGATGGCAACGGCTGCTGTTCATTCGGATTTACATGCGGTCTGCGAAGCCAAACGGCGATCGGTCTGCGAAGCCGGCTTTGTAGTCCGATATGGATATCCGGAAGTGATGAGCGAGGCTCAAAGCTTCCGGCTTTTTGCGTTTTCAGATGGTTATGTATCGTCTTAAATCCGATAATCATCGTCAAGTTCCATCATACCATAGTCGAGGAGAAGATTTTCTAATTCATCCTGAGAGATAGGCGTGGGCACAACGAACATATCATTATCATCGATTTCGCGCGCAAGCCGACGATACTCTTCCGCCTGACCGGACTCAGGACGATACTGAATGACCGTCTGGCGATGAATTTCCGCATGCTGAACAACGTTATTGCGCGGAACAAAGTAAATCAATCGTGTACCGAGCGCCTTAGCGAACGCGCGAAGCAGGTCAAGCTCATGGTCTACGTTACGGCTGTTGCAAATAATTCCGCCCAATCTCACATCGCCTCGCGACGCGTACTTTGCCACACCTCGCGATATATTATTCGCGGCATACAGCGCCATCATTTCGCCGGAAGCTACAATGTAAATTTCTTTCGCCTTGCCCTCGCGAATAGGCATCGCGAAACCCCCGCATACGACATCGCCCAGTACATCGTAGAACACATAATCTAAGTCATCCGTATACGCCCCGAGATTTTCAAGCATATCAATGGAAGTGATAATGCCCCGACCGGCGCACCCTACGCCGGGTTCCGGACCTCCGGACTCCACGCACCTGATCCCGCTGAATCCCGTTTTGACGAGGTTTTCGAGCGTAATGCCCTGCCTGTTATCCCGCACGGTATCAAGCACCGTCTTTTGGTGCAGTCCGCCGAGAAGCAGACGCGTGCTGTCCGCCTTCGGGTCGCACCCTACGACAAGGATTTCCTTGCCCAGTTCCGTTGCCAGTCCCGCTGTCAAATTTTGCGTTGTAGTTGATTTGCCTATGCCTCCCTTGCCGTATATAGCTATTTGTCTGAGTTTTCCCATTGTGATTTGTGTCTCCTAAAAAATGAATTACAATTTTATTTGCGAATTTACCGCGGAAAGCGAAAGTCCTGACGCCCAACACCATTTTTACAGAATCAACCTTGAAAGTCCCGCGGTGTAAATTTCCTCAAGCATTTTCAGCCCGCCGGAGTACCCGGCAATACTGCTGTTGATTATCAGCTTTTCAATAATCGGGTTAATCAGATTGACATAGTTGCCGTGAAGTTCATTCGACAGAGCCTTATCCCAACTTCCGCCGATAATGAGAGGAAAGCCGCCGAAGTCCTCTTTCTTAACGCGCTCGTGAATTTCGTATCCGTCGGTTAGGAAGTCTACGTCCGCCTCGATGCCGTAGTTCAGCTTCTTAAATTCCTCGCGGATTAGCGGCTGATACTGTTCCGGTGTGCGGTCGGTTATGTACGCGGGAGTGGGAAACATTCCCAAGTCGTTCACAAGAAACTTCGTTAGCGCAAGCGCGTATTGCGCATCGCCTATTACCGCGAACCGCTTGGAGATAATGCGCATCTCAAGAAACATATCCGCATAGCGCTCAATGAAGTAGTAATATTCCCGCTCGTATTCATCGGTAACCGCTTTGACTTTTGCGTCCGAAACCCCGGCAAACTCGCCGACCGCTTTCAGGAATTTTGTAGACTCAAACGCGCCTACCGGCAGCACAGGGTAATGCAGTAACGGAGTATCGTACCGCTTACTGATAAAAGTCAGCGCGTCAAGCCCGACCCACGGCGAGACGAGGACGTTAAACTCCGCTTCCGGAACCCTGTCAAGCGCGGATATTCCGCGACCGTAGCCGAATATCGTGTTCGGCGTCAGTCCGAGCGCGGAGATGAGCGTTTCTAACTCGCGCAGATTGCCGTGCCAATAGGGGTCAGTCTGAGGCGGTCCGGCGAAAACATTGACCAGACCTTTCCGCTTTTCCGGAGCGGCGGACTTCGCGGGCAGATATTGCTCGAATATCGATTTCAGCACCCAACCGTGACCTTCGTAGTTATTGCCCTTGAAGCCCGGTGTGCTTGAATATACTACCGGTTTCGGAGCGTCCCTAAACTCGCTGACGACTTCTCCTACGTCATCGCCGATAAGTTCCGACGTGCATCCGGTAAGTACCACGAACAAACCGGCATCCATAACTTTAAGCGCGTTATCTATCGTGTCTCGCAGCTTGTCCATCCCGCCGAACACCACTTCTCTTTCGCTTACGGATGTACACGGGAAGAGATTCGGCGAAAACTTGCCGCTGCTTCCGGCAAATCCGCTCAGTTTACCCGCGCACCCCGGTCCGGAGTGCAGTATCGGAATTGCGCCCTCTATTGACTGTACTGTGTTCATTGCTCCAAGCGCGCACTTATAGCGCGGCTGATCTAATACTCTTGCCATTGCTGTCTCCTTATAGTCAGTTCACGAACATCGCGTTATTCTTCTGCCGATACCACCAGTCCGTATATGGAAGTTTAACCCGCGCAGCGAGGTTCTTCTCAAAACTGCGGTTCCGCAAGCTGTCGCGCACCGTTCGCGCGAAATTAAGAGTTCCCTTGTAGCCGAATATCATATACTCATCCGCTACGAATACCGCCGTTATACCTTGCTTAATCGCCCACACGGTTGAACCCGGATGACGCGAGAAGTATAGGTCAGGTTTGTACTCGTGAAGAATATTTACAATTTCAAAATTCTGCTGATCCGCAACCGATATACCCATATTGTTCGGAGATGTTTCGTTCAGATATTCCAGAGCCGGCGGAATTTTCCCGTTATCGTACTGATGGTCAAGATGCCAAGCCGCTGCCCATACTACGTCAATGCCTAACTCTTGACAAACCCTGGCTACTTCGTATGTATAACCCGGTCCCATTCCGATTACAGCGCTGTGCCCTTGAATTTCCTCTTTGATTTTCATAATTTCCGGCAAATATTTTGCCCGATCTTCGGCAATGATTTTTTCGACTTCTTCCTCGCGGTCAACATACTTGCCGATTTCCCTCAGCCACGCCTCAAAACCCGCCATTCCCATAGGGTTGATTGTACGTACATACGGAACGCCGTAAAGCTCCTCCAACCCGTTGCCAAGATACGTGCCGAGCGTTCCGCAGATACACACGGTGCATAACGACTCAGATAAGTGTGAAAGTTCCTCAACCGTGCTGTTGCTGTACAGAAATTGCGGTGTAACGTCAAGCCGGGCGAACAGTTCCGTAATCTGCGCCCGTTCACTTTCAAAGAAGTTTTTGAAGTTCACCACGCGTCGCTTTTCCTTAGGCGGCTTCACGATGGTTTGCAGTACGGCGTGATCCGCAATGTCAAATCCCGACGCCCAAATCCGCGACTTAAAACCCTCGCAGTGAACCGACACGACCGGGATTCCAAGCTCCGCGCTGAGGTCGGCGACAATGCTGTCAATGTCCTCGCCAATCACCCCCGTCACGCAAGAACTCGCGACAAATATTGCTTTGGGACGGTATTGGTTATATGCTTTACAGACTAAGCTTCTCGCGCTCTCAAGCGCGCCGAATACCGTGTCATCCTCGGATAAATCCGTGCCGACCACCTTAGTGTCAAATGTTGCGTTGATATTCTTCGCGAGTTGGTCTCCAAGCACGTTCGTAAAACTATGGCAGCCCGCCGGAGCGTGCCAGACCACGGCGACGTCTCTAATCGAACTCAACAAGCCCACCGCGCAGCCCGATAAGCAAGTGCTGGATTGTGAAAAGCAGCGCTCGCTGTTTCGCAGAGAACCGCAGCCGGATTGCTCAATCAGATTGTGCAAATCGCCCACATAACCTGTAACGGAGCCGAGCCGATTTTCTCTTGTCGGTACTGCCGACGAATTAAGATTGATTTTCATAACTTCCTCCTATTATTTTATCTGCCGCGCGGCAGATTGCCGAGCGTTCCGGCTCTCCCGCTGCCTTTGCTCATACTTGATTATTTTGTCAAATGCCGGTTGTATATCTCCGAACAGTTCAAACGAAACGATGTTTTTCGCGGCAAGTTCCCGAACCATACGCATCCCGATACGCTTGACCAGCAGATAGGAACAGTCCTCAATGCCGGCAAACACGGCGCGCATTGCATCCTCGTCGTGACCGCTGTCGTCGTTGCATACACATGAGCCAAGCCCGACGCGCCGCTCCGTGCCGACTACCTCTCCGGTGTCATTGAGCGTATAAACCGTAAGCGTTTCCGCCTGTCCGAAATGTTGGTCAATATATTTGCCGTCCTTAGTCGCCACAGCTATTTTCATTGCGCGTTTTCCTCCTTAACCGGAATTCTGTATAAGCGCTTCCCGCTTGCTGCCGCTCTGTACTTGAACGCTCCGACCCTGCGTTCCAAAGTCCGGAATATCCGCCCGAAGACAAAACTGCATACCTCGTATATCAGCGTCAGTATTATGTATGTCTCTAAAAAGTCGTAGCCGAGGTCGGCAAGGTTGATACCTACGGAGGTTATCTCGCGTACACCGACAATCGCCGCAAGCGACGTCTCCTGAACCAGCGAAAGAAACAGCGATGTCAGATTCGGCAGAGCCACCACAGCCGCTTGCGGCAGTACGATCCTCTTCAATGTTTGGAACTTGGTCATACCTACTGAGTACGCCGCTTCTGTTTGCCCGTTGTCAATTGAGTCAAACGCCGCGCCGAATATCTCTGAAATGAATGATCCGTGGTTCATACCAAGCGTAATTACCGCGTACACTATGCCGGGAATCAGAGTTCCGAATTCGTCCGCGGGATAAATCAGAGTGACTATCTTCGGGAACAGAAATATCGCCACGAACAGCTGTACAAGCGTTGGAACGGCGCGGCAATACGACGCGAAAACGGCGATTATTTGCCGCACAACGGGAATTTTCCTGCGTTTCAGCATCGCGATTCCCAGTCCGGAAAGCAAGGCGAGAATCTCCGCGCTGAACGTTATGGCCAGAGTGACAGGCAGATATGACAGTATCTGCGGGAAGGCGCGCTGTACGTAATCTAAGTTAAAACTCATTTTGCCGCCGCCTTTCCATCCGCTAATTCCCTGCGTCCGCGGGTATACCGCGTGATTAGCAGTTTGTTAATCCGCTCAAGCACAAAGCACAGTGCCCAGTAGATTATCGCCAGCGCCAGATATGTCTCTAACCGCCGCGACCCATAGGTAATGTTAATCAGTATTCTGGTCTTGCCCATTAAATCCACCACGCCGACCACAAACCCGAGCGATGTCAGCTTAAACAGCATAATCACATAGTTACCGAGTGACGGCAACGCCACCGCAAGCGCCTGCGGAAGTACAATCCGCTTAAACCCTTGCCGCGCTGTCATTCCGATAGCCAGCGCCGCTTCGCCCTGCCCTTTGTCTACCGACAAATACGAGCTTCTCATCAATTCCGCGAAGTTTGCCGAGATAGCAAGCGCGAATATAACAACAAGGTATACGCGCTTGTCTACGCCGCTCATATCCACGCCCAGACCTTTCATAAACTGCGGAAAGCCGAGATACAACAAATAGATGAGTATCAACGTCGGAATGCCGCGAATGAAATGTATATATCCGTTAGCCATACCACGCGTAACTTTAGGCGAGCGCAAGGCAAGCACGGCAATCCCCAACGCGATCAGAGAGCCGAGGATTAACGAACATACCGTCAGTATCAGCGTTAGCGGAAATGCCTGAATTATTTTCCATACCAGCTCCGGAATTATTTCGGGTTTGAAAAAATCAGTTGACATAGTATTACTTCACTTATCCGGATTCCCCATTTGCGGCGCAAGCCGCGCCCGCGCCGCAAATGAAATTCCCTCTTATTACTTTTTGGCTTCCTGCCACTCGCCTTGGCTTTCAAATATATCGGCGTAAACGGTAAAGACATCTTCGCCGAGCCACTCCTCGGACAGTCTTCCGAGTGTGCCGTCAGCAAGCAGCTGTTCAAGCGCGCCGTCAATGTCGTCGCGCAGCTGAGTTTCATTCTGTCCGAGCATAAAGTACGTATCTTCGACGAATACCACCGGCGACAGCTGCAATCCCGTCCATCCCTTTTCGGTTACGTTGTACTCAAATCCGGCGGGGTAAACAAGATTCGCGTCCGCCTTGCCCGCAAGGATTTTCGGATAGATGTCATCGGCGTTGGTTTCGTTATAGAAATCAAATATGATTTCGTTGCCGGGGTGCTTCTCATTCCATTTGACCATATGCGTGTATTCGTATCCGGAATTACCGGTGATTACAACTTTGCCGCCAATATCATCGAACGTCTGAATATCCGTGCGTCCTTCTTTGATAACAAAATTCATTGGTGACAGCGTAGACGGGTTCTCCGGGAAAATAAAGCGCTGTAATCGCTCCTCGCTTTTGACAAGCATACAAACGGCGATTTGCGCTGACCCGGACTCAAGCGCCACCGGCATCGCGGCAAAGTCCATACCCTCGTAGCTGAACTCGTATTGAGGCAGCAGTTCATCTATCGCCCGCAGCACGGCAGGTTCATATCCTTCCAAAACGCCGTCTTCGTTAAGATAGACAAATGGTTTGTTTGCGCTGTAGCCCACGACGCTGATTTTGCGGACATCTTGACCATCGCTTGACGGATCTTCTGTTTCAGAGCAAGCTGTCAGGAAAAAGACGGACGCGGCGGCAAGCGCTGAAACGAGAACGATTGTAACTAACTTTTTCATTTTGATTTCTCCTTGTAACTTTATATAAAATATTAATTTTGTTAAATGCTGTAGTAGTTGCCGAGGTTAAACCGCGCTAAGAAAGCTATAGTGCGATCCTCTTTAGGCGAGAGGAAGAAATCGCGCGAGGCACCCTGCTCAACAATACCGCCATCGTCCATAAAGACGATTTTGTTAGCAATTTCGGCGGCAAATTGCATTTCGTGCGTTACGATTATCATAGTGATGCCTGATTTGGCAACGTGCCGTATGACGCTTAAGGTTTCGCCGACAAGCTCCGGATCAAGCGCGCTGGTAGGTTCGTCAAGCAGAATAACATCCGGACACTGTGCCATCGCTCTCGCGATTCCCACTCGCTGCTGCTGTCCGCCGGAGAGAAATGCCGGATACGCGTTCAGTTTATCTTCCAGACCAACTTTCCGCAGCATGGAAACGGCTATATCTCCCGCTTCGCTTTTCGATTTTTTGTGTACGATGATTAGCGCCTCAGTTACATTCTCCAGAACGGTTTTGTTATTAAAAAGGCAGTAGTTCTGAAAAACCATCGCGGTTTTGCGACGCATACGATAGATCTCTTTCTTGGTAACAGTTTTGAGATCCACAGATTGACCGCATATGGTCAGGCGGCCTTCGTCGGCGCGTTCAAGGAAGTTGATACATCGCAGCAGAGTAGTTTTGCCTGAACCCGATGGACCGATGACGGCAACCACGTCGCCTTTGTCAACGCTCAAATCCAAGCCGCGCAGAACCGGCGTTTTGCCGAACGACTTCTTGATGCCCGTTATAGTGAGCATATTTGTGATACCTCCCTTAAAATAGATATTACACACATAAATCATATATAATATATAATTATAGTATGAATTACAATAAAGCGATTGTAACACATCTTTTTGCCCTTGTCAAGCACTTTTTCAGCTTTTTTATAAATTTTTTTCTTAACTGCCGCCGTTTAAGTTTTTGTCCGCGTACTCACGTATGCCGAAGTCAATAATTTCGGTGTTCCGCGCCGCGCCA
>JAITKN010000107.1 GCA_031278415.1 Oscillospiraceae bacterium | reverse complement strand
GTTTCGTCCGCCGTTTCCTGTTCGAATATTCTATGTCTGTAAAGCTCATCTGTCTCATTTGTTCTCTCCTCCTGCCGCTTGCTATTATACACCTTTAGCGCGGTTATTGCAACCGCTTTGCGAATTATTCAGCGGTTACTTAGAAGAAGCGGAGCAACTGGCAAGTAGAATCGCTATCCTGCACGGCGGTAAGATAATCATAAACGGAACGCTCGACGAACTGAAAAAGCTGTTCCCGCCCGCGAAAAAGGAATACATCGAAAAACAACCGACCTTGGAGGAGATTTTCCTCGCAATCACAAGCAAGGAGGGCAGATAAGATGAACAAGACAGGCGTACTTACGGGGCGCTTAATGCAGCATATTCTCCGCAGTCCCGACACCATTATCACGGTCGCAATGATACCCATTGCCATTATGCTGCTGTTTGTATATGTGTTCGGCGGTGCGTTAAAGCCAAGCATCGGTGAGAATGTGAACTATGTAGGCTACTTGCTGCCCGGTATCCTGCTGATGGCAATTGCAAGCGGCATATCATACACGGCGTTCCGTATGTTCGGGGACACGCAAAAGGGCATATTTCAAAGGTTCAATTCTATGCCCATCCCGCGTTCGGCGGCATTGTGGGCGCACGTTCTCACCTCGCTTGTGTCTAATATGTTCACGATCGCGATTATATTCGCCGTAGCGTTGCTTATGGGGTTTCGGTCAGGCGCGGGAATTTTGAAATGGCTTGCGGCAATTGGGGTACTCGTACTATTCACGTTGGCGCTGACATGGGTCGCTGCATTGCTTGGAATCACAGCCAAAACCGTGGAAGGAGCAAGCGCGTTTTCTTATCCGCTGATCTTCCTGCCGTTCATCAGCTCGGCATTTGTTCCCACCGAAACCATGCCCGCCGCTGTTCGGTGGTTTGCGGAGAATCAGCCTGTGACCGGGGTTGTAAATGCGGTTCGTGCCTTGTTAAACTCGCAGCCTGTCGGCGGCGACATATGGCTCGCGCTGTCGTGGTGTGTGGGTATCGGCGGGTTGTTCCGGGTGCTATCGGTCAGGGCGTATAAGAGAAGGATGGGATAGTTCCGGCGCGAATGGTAACGCCGCAGCAGCGGACAAAGCAAGAACGTTCGGCAAATCGTCAACGTTGATTTCCGGCTCGCCCGGTTCCGCGCCCGTTGGGGATGCCGGTTCATCTCTTATCAACTCCTTTGTTTTGGATTTTTCTTGTTGCTCGGCTTCCCGCGCCATGCCCCGTATGTGGCGTATGTCCTCGCGGAACGGGAAGCAGACCTTGAGTTCAGACTTCGTACTGAGCAAACCAGCGGCATAGTACATACCCGGCGGAAAAGCAAAAAATCATCAGATTCCGTTTGGGGCTGAAAGCTGCCCCTGTGGACGGGGAAATTCACCGCAACCCGATATACGTACAACCCGCCGCAGGGGACAGCGTCATCGGTGTCCCGTAACAACGAACGATATGAAGAACGCGGCTTAGTGTGATGGTATCATATCGCGGGCAATTAAACTTGCAATTTTCAGGCGCGGAACTCGGACTGAAAAAACGCTTGCTTGAAGCGAGATGGCGTGGTATAATTGAGACGATGAACAACAAAACTGTTACTATCTCATTTGCGGTGCGCGTGTAAGGGCTATGACGCTATGAAAAAATTTTTTACGGAGTTCAAGGCTTTTGCCTTGCGGGGGAACGTAGTCGATCTCGCGATGGCGGTGATAATCGGCGCGGCATTTCAGGGAATCGTCAAGTCGCTGACAGATAATATCCTTGCGCCGATACTCGGACTGTTGGTAAGCGAGAATCTTGACGCGCTCAGCGTGACATTCTTCGGCGTGACGCTTAAATACGGCGCGTTTATTACCAGCGTGGTGAATTTCTTTATAATGGCGTTCGTGATTTTCCTGCTGGTTAAGTTGATTAAGTTTGCGTCCGGACCCAAACGGGCGGATGAACCGGTCCCGGCGGTTAAGGTGTGTCCGTATTGCCGTATGGAGGTGAACGCGGAGGCTACTCGATGTCCCCATTGTACATCCGAAATCTGACGTTAACCTTAAATTACAGACGAATAACAAAGATATTCACATTATCAACGACAACTTCTTAATAACGGCGGGCATTTAAGGTGCGTATCCGCCCTTGTCATACTGCTGTTACGCGATGTAATAAGCGTAACGAAAGTGTCAACGGGCAATCCGGTTACAAGCGGAAGGACTTGCGGCGCGGGAGGAATTTTCATAACGCGGACGCAGCGGGAATATAATCTAATCGACAAGGTTATGGAGGTGCCGATATGTGGAAAAACGCTTTTGTACGAATGAAAAACGCCGGATATGGCAAAATACTGACCGCTGCCGTGCTTCTTGCCGCCGTTCCGGCTATGTTCTGGTTTGTTAATACGCCGACGATAGTGGGAGTATCCGCAACCGCGCGTAAATTGCCGATTTACCGCGTATCGCGGGAGCAGAAAATGGTCTCGCTGACGTTTGATGCCGCGTGGGGCAACGAGGATACGCAACAGCTTATTGACATTCTCGGCAAGTACGGAATAAAGGCGACTTTCTTTGTCGTCGGCGAATGGGTCGATAAGTATCCGGAATCCGTCAAAGCATTGTCCGATGCGGGTCACGAGGTAATGAACCACAGCGATACTCATCCGCATTTTAATAAGCTCAGCGCGGCGGAAATTATCAATCAGCTTGAACGCTGCAATGATAAAATCGAAGCCGTTACCGGGATTCGACCCAAACTCTTTCGAGCGCCCTACGGCGAATACGACGACCACGTTATCGCGACGGCGGAAAGCCTGGGAATCTGTACAATTCAATGGGATGTCGATACGTTAGTAACGGTTTAAGTAATAAACCATCTGTCAAGGCTGTGTAGCGTTGTATGGCACTAACGCGCCAAAAGGTAGATAATCCTGTGTATCATATGTCATAGTCGTGGCTCCACTCAATTTCTATTGCGTTTTTTGCAAGCAAAATTCGCGATATTATTGACGCGGCTATGTTATTC
>JAITKN010000074.1 GCA_031278415.1 Oscillospiraceae bacterium | reverse complement strand
CTGAAGTATTCATGTAATTTCCGATGGTGTTAAGCGCGTTGAGATCTGCGGTGTACAGTTTGCGTTCTTCATCGTAAGTCATTTCAACCAAAACAACCTGTTCTGTGGCGGTCAAAAATGTTAAGATTTCATTACCGGATTGGTCTGAACATACGGTAATATCCACATACGCCAAAGCGTTTGCATATACGTTCAATGAGTGAAGCCTGTCGCATCCGGCCAGGTTAATTGATGTGAGACCATTATTTTGGCAATTCACCTCTGTAAGATATGCTAAACCGCTTAAATCAAGCGTTTTAAGCTGATTAAACGCGCACTGCAGATTGGCAAGGTTGAAAAAATATCTAATGCCTTCAAGCGACGAGCAGCCCGACATATTGGGAATCCATATTTCGTCGACCAAAGCGATTTCGTCATCCGACAGTTCGCTGTTCCGGTCGTCATCAAAATTGGCTGATACGTAATCCCGAAACACCGCGTCCGGAAAGTTAGCTTCATTTATCAGGACGGGATACGTACCGAAGGGTGTTTTGTCTTCCGGCATGTCCGCGTCCGCGGTCAGGTTCAGGGTAAAACTCGGCGCGAGGGTTATCAGGAGCGCGATCGCGACCGTGAGCGTAATAAATCGGCGTAAATTTACGTTAAATGACGAAAATTGGGGGGGGGGGGGGTAAATTTATTGTTAAATTTTACCATTTGGGGTAGTCTCCTTTGTGTTCGGAAGTTTTTGTATTTGCATTGTACCACGCCGTAATGGCGGTGTCAAGCGTTTTTTTGACGGGACGGACAATCGTGTTGATTATGATAAATAAAATCAACTTGCCGGATGTCCGGCTTACCTGAACTTACAGTTTTCGGGGACGCTTCCGCTATCGAAAAAAACTACCGCATCGCTTATAACACGCGTAACGCGTCCGCGCCTGCGCTAAAATAACGCTTGACTTTCGGAGTATCCCGTGGTATGATGGCTATGCTGTTTAGTGTATCGGAGGTAATGATGGGACTGCGCAATGTTTTGAAACACGGAGATAAGGCGCTGCTGCGCGTAAGCCGAGAGGTTACGAATTTCGATGTGCGTTTACACTCTCTCTTGGATGACCTTAAAGAGACGAACGACTACAACGAGGGGATGGGACTTGCCGCGCCGCAGGTCGGGATTCTTCGTCGAGCTGTCGTTGTTACGGATATATCCGGAGTCGAGGATGTTACGATAGAACTGGTCAACCCGGAGATAATCAGCCTTTCCGAGGAAACGGAGGAAGTGGCGGAGGGTTGTCTTAGTGTTCCGGATGTCTGGGCATTGGTTAGGCGCGCGAAATACGTAAAGGTCAAAGCTCAGGATCGTGACGGCAAACCATTCGAGCTTGATGTCACGGACAATTTTCTTGCTCGCGCAATTCAGCACGAAATTGACCATCTTAATGGTCAGCTGTTCACTAAGCTCGCGGGACGCTATCTGTCCGAACAGGAGATTGAGGACGTGATGTTCGAGCGCGAACGCGAGTTGGCGAAACGTCGCAAGGCGGCTAAAGCTACCGCGGGTTCTCGAAGAGTCCGCAGTTGGTAAGTCCGCCCGCTGCCAACTGCCAACTGCCAACTACCAACTACCAACTACCAACTACCAACTAACGACTAACGACTAACGACTAACGACTAACAACTAACGACTAACGACTAACAACTAACAACTATTTTCTACCAACTATGGAGGTATCACGCTATGTCTAACGAGGTTTTACGCGCGATTTCCGACCGCAGGAGCATTCGCAGCTACACGCCGGAACAGATCACGCAGGAGCAACTGGACGCTATTTTGAAAGCGGCCGTGGAATCTCCGAGTGCTCGCAACAGTCTGCCGTGGCATTTTTCAGTCACGCAGAATCAAGAAATCATCAGAGATGTTAACGAACGCGCTTGCGCGGCGTTAGCAAAGCAGGGCGGTTTTTACGGCAGCGTTAAGGATATTTTTTACAATGCGCCGACCGTTATTTTCATAAGTACTGATAAGCGCGCTAATCCGTGGGCTATGTTAGATTGCGGCATCGCCGCTCAGTCGATTATGCTTGCGGCGCACAGTCTCGGATTGGGCACGGTTCCGCTCGGCTTGCCGGCAAGCGCGTGGGACGGCGGCGCGAACGACGCGGAACTTAACGCGAAACTGGGTTTCCCCGATGGGTACGAGTTCGCTTTGGCAATCGCCGTAGGACATATCGGCGCGACGAAAGAGCCTCATCCGCTCAAAGACGGGCTTTACGCCATTATCAAATAGGCATTGAAAGTTGTTCAGGCAAAGACAGCCGGTTTTTGCTACGGAGTAAAACGCGCCGTAGCGTTGGCAATGCAGAACCCGGGCGCCTATTGTTTGGGTTCGCTTGTGCATAACTGTGAGGTAACGCGCCGGTTGTCCGATTTCGGCATCAGGACGGCGGAAAGTGTTGACAAACTCCCTGACGGCGCGGCGGTGATCATACGCAGTCATGGGGAGAGCAGATCGGTGTTGGCGCGGCTTCGGCAAAAAAAATGCACTATAATTGACGCAACTTGCCCCAATGTCGAACACATTCACCGCATTGCGGAGGAAACTTCGGCGCAAGGGCGAACCTTGGTGATTTTCGGGGACAAGACTCACGCTGAGGTCATTGCGACTTGCGGTTGGGCGAAGAACTCGGTCGTTTGCGGTAATTGCGAAGAAATTCCGGATTTTTTGCGCGATTTAGATCTGGCTGTCGTGTCTCAAACAACCGAAAACGCCGCCGACGTAAAAAAATTTTTTAAAAATATTAAAAAACGCTGTACAAATGTTGTTTTTTATGATACAATATGTAGTGCCACAGCCGAAAGGCAGGACGAGGCGGCAAAATTGTCACGGGAAACCGATGCTGTTGTTGTCGTGGGAGACCGTACAAGCTCCAACGCAAACAAACTTGCCGGAATTTGTGCGGCGTTAAATCCGAATGTTCAGTTTGTATCAAACGCGAGCGAATTGGTTTTAACGAGATTGCCCCAAGATGGTAAAGCTCACGAAGCGTTAATCGGGCTTACCGCAGGCGCGTCCGTGCCGGAGCGGCTTATTGAGGAGGTAAAGAAAAGTATGGAAACCAAAGATACCGCGATTAACGAAGCCCTTACCGCATCGGCGGAAACGGCTGAGTTAGCCGACACCCAAGCACCCGACGCCGACGCCGACGTCGCGGTCGACAGCTCCGACGCCGACACCGACGCCGCGGCTGACAGCTCCGCCGCCGACGCCGACGCCGCAGTCGACAGCTCCGACACCGACACCGACGCTGCGGAGGATAATTTCGACGAGCTGCTTAACGAAAACTTCAAGACTCTGCGTACCGGTGAAAAGGTCAGAGGAACTGTTACGTCGGTTAACTCGACGGAAGTTACCGTTGAACTCGGCACCAAGCAATCGGGTTATATACCGGCGCACGAACTGTCCGATGGGTCGTTGTCGCCGGAAGAGATTGTCAAGGTCGGCGACGTTATTGAGGCATTTGTAACCCGAGTCAACGATGTGGAGGGGGTAATTACACTATCCAAGAAGCGTTTGGACGCTAACAAGAATTGGGACGGTATAGAGGTCGCGGCGGATACAAGGGAAGTTCTGGAAGGCATAGTAGTCGATGAAAACAAGGGCGGCGTTGTCGTTTTGGTTAAAGGTTGCCGGGTGTTTGTACCCGCGTCGCAAAGCGGTCTGCCTCGCGATACGCCTATGGCTCAGCTTCTCAGACAAAAAGTAAAGCTGCGGATTACTGAGGCTAACAAGGCTAAACGCCGTATTGTAGGGTCTATTCGCTCTGTAGCTAATGAGCTTCGCCGAGCGAAAGCGGAGAAGATTTGGAGCGAGATTGAGGTGGGCAAAGTCTATCAAGGTATCGTTAAGACACTTACCGCGTTCGGCGCGTTTGTAGACATCGGCGGCGTGGACGGGATGGCTCATATCAGTACGCTTAGTTGGGAGCGCGTAAGGCGTCCGTCTGACGTCCTGAAAGAGGGCGATAGCATAAGCGTTTATGTTATCGAATTTGACCGTGAGACAAAGAAAATCGCGCTCGGATACCGTAAACTTGACGAGAATCCATGGCTTAAGTTTACGGAGCAATTCCGTGAGGGCAACATTGTTGATGTTAAGGTCAACAAGATCGTGTTATTCGGCGCGTTTGCGGAGATTATACCGCGTGTGGACGGGCTGATTCACATTTCGCAGATTTCCGATTCCAGAATCGACAGTCTGCGCGATGTTCTTAAAGAGGGTGATGAACTCAAGGCTCGCATCATGAGAATTGATTATGAAAAGCAGCGCGTTTCTCTTTCGATCCGCGCCCTGGATGAGCCTTGGAATGGAGACCCTTCCGAAGCCGATGAGTCTGCGGAGCGAGCGGATTCCGAACGTTAAGACTGCGGCGTCACTAAGGAGATAACTATGCCATCACACAAACCTATACTGCTTGATGGGGCTATGGGTACGCAGTTGTGCGCCAAAGTCGGCGACCTCGGCAAATATCCGGAACTGCTGAACCGAACTCATTCGGAGGATGTACGCGGGATTCACCGAGCCTACGCGGCGGCGGGCGCGGAGATTATTACATCTAATACCTTTACACTCAGTCCGTTCAGGGCGCGGCAAGCGGAATATAAGTTTCAGGAGTTGTTGCGCTGTGCGCTGGTAAACGCGGTTGACAGCGGCGTACCCGTCGCGTTGAACGTTGGACCGTTGGGTAAACTTTTGGAGCCTTACGGCGACCTTAAAGCCGATGAGGCGCGGGATGAGTTCTCAACGATGATTGCCCTTGGCGGACAGTTGGCGGACTACATCCTTATAGAGACACTTGTTGATCTGCGCGAGGCGGAAATCGCCATTGACGCGGCAATGGGCGCAACTGATAAGCCGGTGATGATTACGATGACTTTCAAGCCCGACGGCACGACATTTATGGGTACTGCGGCTGAGACTTTCGCGGCGCGGGCGGACGCTTTGGGCGTGAACGCGCTTGGCTTCAACTGTACGGTTAATCCTTTGGAGGGACATACAATTTTCGAAAAACTGCGTTCTGCGACTGATTTGCCGATAATTGTTCAGCCGAATCAGCTGGATGACCCGAACGAGTTCGCCGACGCTATGATGTGGTACGCGGAGCGCGGCGCGGGATACGTCGGCGGTTGCTGCGGCACTACTCCGGCGCATATAAGCGCGCTTCGAGCGTTGCTTGACGGCTGACGCGTTGCGTAGCTTCGCCGATTTGCAGGTCAGCTTATGCGTCCGAGAAAGAAAAAACACTTAACTGAGAGGTTGGAACGCGCGTCCGCAATACTGTACACGGAACCTCCAATATTCCGCGAGGCTTTAGCTTCACGGAACGCAAGAGCCGTTCACTTGGAAATAGGCTGTGGAAAAGGTTCGTTTGCGGTTCAAGCGGCGGCGGCGAATCCGGACATTACATTTGCGGCTTTGGAACGCGAGAAGAATGCCTTGGTTACGGCCTTGGAACGCGCAATGTCGGCAGAACTCGGCAATTTGATGTTCATCCTTGCCGACGCAAAGCGTTTGGCGGAGTACTTCGAGCCTTGCGGTGTTCAGCGGATTTATATAAACTTCTGCGACCCTTGGTCTTCAAATAAACACGCGGACAGGCGGTTGACGGCTCCGGGATTTTTAGCTCTGTACAAAGAGATTTTAGCGGCGGGCGGCGCGGTACTTTTCAAAACGGATAGCGCGGAACTCTTTGAATATTCGCGCAGAACGCTGTCCGCCGAGGGATTTCGGCTTTCTGATGAGTTCGCTCCGTGGCTGACCGACTACGAAACGAAATGGCTGACCCTCGGCAGGACGATTTACAAGCTGACCGCGTATCCGCCGGACGCGTAAATCAAGCGGCGCGTCTCCGGCACTTTGTAATACCGCGTGGTTAAGTTCCGGCTGTACTATGACGAAAAGAAACATCCGGAATCGCGCGCTCCGCTATAACGCGTAAAATTACGATTGTTACATAAAGCAAATATGAAGTAAAAATATAAAATAACAGGCGGAGTGCCGTAAGGAGTGTAATTTGAAACTTTGCAGTTGGAATGTAAACGGAATACGGGCGCGCCTGAAAACCGGCGCGTTTCAAGCGTATTTTGAGACCGCAAGCGCGGATATGCTGTGCTTGCAGGAAACAAAATCCACGGCGGAGCAGGCTGATTTCACGCCGGACGGCTATTTTGCCTACTGGAATTCGGCGCAACGTCCGGGATACAGCGGTACGGCGGTATACAGCAAGCACGAACCGCTGTCCGTCGCTTACGGAATCGCATCCGCCGCTCACGACCGCGAAGGTCGAGTGATAACGTTGGAGTTTCCGGATTTCTTTGTCGTGAACGTGTACACACCAAACGCTCAGCCGGAACTTGCCCGGCTTGACTATCGTGAGGTTTGGGAAGACGCGTTCCGCGCCTATGTCAGCGGACTTGACACTGTGAAGCCTATTCTGATTTGCGGAGATATGAATGTAGCTCACAATGAAATCGATCTGAAGAACCCCAATTCCAATCGTAACAACGCCGGCTTTACCGACCGCGAACGCGCTAAGTTCGAGGCATTGCTGGACGCGGGATTCGCGGATACATTCCGGCATTTCTATCCCGACCTGAAAGGCGCGTACACATGGTGGAGCTACTTCAATAGTGCGCGAAGCCGGAACGCGGGATGGCGCATAGACTACTGGCTGATTTCAAAACGGTTACTGCCGCGCCTGAAATCGGCGGCGATTCGGGCGGAGATACAGGGCAGCGACCATTGCCCGGTAGAAATAGAAGTCGAGTGAAAGGTCTCGCCGATATTTCCGGATCTTCCGGTACGCGCTGACGCGGCGCCGCGAAAACGTTACCACGCTGATTATTTCTCACCGCGTCGCGACGCTGATGGATGCCGATAAGATTTTTGTGCTGAAAGACGGAGCGGTCGCAGAGCAAGGTTCGCACGATGAACTGA
>JAITKN010000032.1 GCA_031278415.1 Oscillospiraceae bacterium | reverse complement strand
CGTTCCCGAACGATTTTTCCCCACTTTTACCTGATTTGCTGTCTTCCCGCAGTTCGGGCATTTCCGTCCCGCGATTTCCTCTGCTCTTTTCATACCCATATTATATCACATTCCGCGCTTTTTGTCCACACCCCAACTAATTAAGGTATTGACAAATGCGCTCGCTCAGGGTATAATAACCCACGGATTACGAGGGGAACGGGCGGTCGCGCGCGCTTAACGCTCGCGAGGAAAGTCCGGGCCGCACGGGGCAGGATAACGGGTAACTCCCGCCGGAGGTGACTCCAGGACAAGCGCGACAGAAAATATACTAGCGCCATAATCGGCGCTACAGATGTAACGGTGAGGTAAAAGCTCACCCGCGGAACGGTGAAACGTCTCCGTGCCGTAAGCTCTATCCGCGGCAACTTTGGGTGCTTATGAGCCGCCTCGCTCAGTACCCTCTTAAGGCTTGAGCTGTTCGGCAACGAACAGCCCAGACAGATGACCGCCGTAAACAGAACCCGGCTTACTGTTCCCGCTCGTAATTTCGTTCAGCCTCCAAAATCATTATTCGGGAGTGCGCTATGTCTAAGTCCGACGCTATAGAATACTGTCTATCCCTCACCGATGTGTACATTGATTACCCTTTCGGCAGTGCCGATGACGCGGGGCGCTGGACGGTTATGCGTTGCCGAGGTAACAGAAAAATATTCGCCTGCGTCTACACCCGCGCCGGCAGGGACTACGTCAGTTTCAAATGCGAACCGTTGCGCGGGGAGTTTCTGCGCTCTGTATATAAGAGTCTTACGCCGGCTTATCACCTTAACAAAAATCATTGGAGTATGGTAGAACTTTCCGGCGATGTTCCTGACGATGAGCTTAAAAACTGCATACGCGCCGGCTACGAACTTGTAAAACCTAAGCGAGCAACCCGAAAACCGTCAACCGCGCCTTAACCCCCAAAGTTTTTCCGTTGCCGCTGAAATACTTGCTGCCGCGCTAAGACGGTATTACCCCAATACCTTGCGCATATTGCGACGCGACGCGCTCGTACCGACCCGAATAGCGACAAGCGGACGGCACACAACCGTCCGCTTGCCTGCCGGTGAAATATTTTACTCGAACAGCTTCGAGGCTTCCTTGTGAGTATCAATAATCTTGATATTCTGCGGACAGTGATTTTCGCAGCTTCCGCACTCAATGCAGTCTCCGGATTTGCCCGGAGCAGGCGAATTCGGCGGCATAAACGGACTTGGTCCGGTCATTTGACCATAGCTGCGCTTCGCGCCTTGAATGTTTTGGTATTTTTTGTACTCGTTGATAATCCCGATTATGCCCGGAGTGTTAATGTTCTTAGGACAGTCGTCCACGCAGTAACGGCATGCCGTACACGGAATTACCGGAATCTTTTTAAGTTCCTCAAGCGCGGCATCAATAACCTTGTATTCCTCATCGGAGAGTTTCCCGAGCGTGTCCGCCGTTGTAGTATTATCATCAACTTGCTCGATATCTGACATTCCGGATAGCACGGTTACAACTCCGTCAAGACTCATCGGGAAGCGCAATGCCCACGACGCAAGACTTGCGTTAGGATTGGCGCGTTTGAATATCTCCGCGACCTGCGGTGTGAAGTTCGCCAGACTGCCTCCTTTAACCGGTTCCATTACGATAACGCCAACGCCGTGGGATACTGCCGTATCGTAGCATTTTTTAGACTGTACGTCATCACTAAGCCAATCCAAGTAGTTGATTTGCAGCTGAATAATGTCTATATCTTTGGCGTGAGCGTCAAGATATTTGTTTAACGTATCCGCATCGCCATGATAGCTGAACCCGATGTTCTTCGCTTTGCCTTGCTGCTTTAATTCCTGTATGTAGTCCCACGCCTTAACTTTGTCCAACATCTCTTCGCGTCCCGGTCCGATTCCATGCAGGAAGTAAAGATCATAATAGCTTAGTCCGGCGCGGTCAAGAGATGTCTGCGTGGTCTGCTTGATTTCGTCCTGAGTAACATTGGGATTCCACAGCGGAAGTTTGGTGGTCACCTGAAATTTTTCACGCGGATAGCGTTCGGTAACAGCTTGACGGATAGCAACCTCCGATTTCCCGCTGTGATAGACAAATGCGGTATCGAAATAAGTGAAGCCGCGTGTCATGTACAAGTCAACCATTTGTTTGACTTGCTCAATATCAATATCCGCATCGGGAGCTCCTGAGAGTGTCGGTAATCGCATAAAGCCGAATCCGAGCTTTTTTACGGGTGCGCCAAAATAGTTTTTCATTTGATTTTATCCTCCGTATTTTTTTACAACGCTACGGGCAGCATTGGACTTCCGCGTCGAAAATCCTTTGCAACCATCGATTTGAGTCATACGCCGCAACGGGCGCTGAGCGTTCATCTGCCTTACTTGTCCATTGTAACATCCACCGCAAGGGTTGTCAAGTAAAATAATTGTGCGGACACATTCCGCGCCGTTAAATTTTGTGCTTGACAAAGCGGCGCGAGAATGATACAATAATCGCGAAATAAAATTACTCAGGAGGGATGTAAAATGGCCTATAAGATTATTCAGGACAAGTGTAAGGCATGCGGCGCGTGCAAGGAAAACTGTCCGGTCGACGCAATTTCCGAGACGGATGGCGTGTTTGCGGTAATTGACGGCGATTGCGTAGATTGCGGCACGTGCGAAAGCAACTGTCCGCACGATGCGATTACCGCGTAATCGGCAGCGCGATCAACAAAACAGCTTTCGGGGAATCCGACAGCTGTTTTTGAATTTACAGCACATCTCTTAACGCTTAACTTTTTAAGGTTTTGTACATCTTCGGAGGATGCCATTTTGAATCCAAAATCTAAGCGGCTGTTGAAAGCCGCTTTCCCATATACAATTCCCAACATTCGACGGAAGCCGCGGCTTGCCGGAACTCATAGTCGGCAGTTATCGTTCTGCGCTTGTGGAAGCGGCAAATGCCGCTCTCTGTCGGTGTAGGCACGATTCTGTATATGATGCTCGCGCAAGCTGTATTTTGAGCGGCAACAGACTTCCCGCGAGACTAAACGGGACTCAACGATCGAAGCGAGATCGCGTCAGAACGCAACTGTTTTCGGCTCGCCGAAGAGCGATTCAAACTTCGCTGAGGCATCCTTGAGCCACACGATGTGGGTTTTGTCATCATCCGCCTGAAACCAGTCTTTCAGCAAAGGATTCTCATCAATCATATGCTGCTTAGGCTCAACGCGATCGTCATTGAGTGCCAGCGCGGTAATCCTGCACCATGTTTCGCCATCGTAGGCGATAATCTCAACCTTAGGATTTGCGTTCAGTTGCTTTGAGACCTCTTTGGTTTTGTTCGTCTGTAAGTAAATCCTGCCCTCGAATTCCGCAATGTTGCTGAATATGCGCACACGCGGTTGCTCTCCGTCAGCGGTAGCAAGATAGAAACTGCCCGCTTTCCTTAAAAAATCAAACACTTCTTGCATCGGTGCGTGTCCTCCATAATTAGTTTGCGCGGTTTGTTTGATCGGTACGCGCAACTCACTCGAACCGAGTTCAGCCTTCCAAAAAGTATTTTTTTATGTCGAACGCGCCTAACTCGCGGGCAAAGGCGCCCGTTATGTTCAGTTGCAGCCCGTTATGCCCGACACCGTAGAAGAAGCCTCCGTCGTGCATAATCTTCTTGTTGAATATTACAAGCCCTTGACTTCCGTTGCAGTTTTCCTCTACCCATTGGAACATATAAACGTTCTCGCGCAGCTTGACGTAGAATCCGGGGCTGCTCCAAGTCGCTCCGCCTGAGTTATTGTTATCTTGGAAAATAGTCCAACTATAGCTTTCCGGCGCGCTGTACACGTGAATCGAGGACATCATATCGCTGTACGACCACGCGAAACTCTTGCCGACAAGTTCGGTAGTGAAGTGGTGACGTCGCGCAAACGGAGGAGTAACGCCGGCATAGTCAAGCGTACCGAACTTCACGGCGGCGCCGATTTCCCATTCGCTGTGCCAATTGCCTATCTGAGCGCGCACGGTAGTCGTCAATCCGTTTTGGAAGTCGATTGCCTGCGATACATTCGCGTAAGCGGGGTCGCCGGTGAGCATATGAGAGAAAAACAGCAAATCTTTGTCAGTTTCAAACGCAACATATTTTTCCTCTTGCCACTCGCCGCCGGGCAAGCGCCATTTCAGCTTATCTTTGCCGATGAAGTCGTACTCCCAAACGGTTTTACGCGAACCGCCCCACGGCGCAACAGCGTGCTTTTCATCATCCTGCACAACCTTCAATTTCTTGCCCGTAAGGTAATCGCTGAACTCCATATTATTCGCGCCGGACATTATAGACGCCCCCTCGAAAATGCGTTGGGACTCCGCCGCGTGTTTGAGCGCTTCCTCGTGCGTCATAGGAATGTCGATGTCCATCGGACGATAGGCATAGCGAGCGCCCTTAGCGGCATCGGGACCCATTAAACCTGCCATCGGCGGTTCCGTATCTCCGTTGTAGCCGATTTTTTCAAGGTGAGCGGTGTCGCCGGTAATTTCAACACACGCGGCGTGGAATTGATTGACAAACTCGTCATCCTCATTGAATCCGTAACGCAAACCGATAGCCTTCTGCTCAAACAGATCAATGACCTCGATCCAAGCACTGCCGTCAAATTCGACTTCCCAACGCGCAAGGATATAGTAGCGGTCGTCAATTTTTATGTAGTCCATAGGGTTGGACATAGTAATCCCGCCGAGCTTATCGCCGAGTTCAACAAGCGTACAACAAATCACGCTTGGGTGAAAAGTGAGAAGCTCATACCCGCAGTTATATGTCCAGTGGAACCCGCGTCCTTCAAGCCGGTTGGTTGCGGTATGGAGTTTTTCCGGCTTTGAACCATTGTCCCACTCCGCATAGCCGAAGTAGTACTCGCGCTGAACCTCGCGCGGAATATCTCTCGTGCCGGTCGGCGGAACCATACCGAATATGTCCCCGCCAACGTTAACGGTTATTCCGAACCACGTTTCAAATGCCGTTACCGCGTTTGTGTGAGAGTCTAACACAACGTGCCAAGCGCGGTCTGTACCCGGAATCCCATGCGAAAACAGCACAACGCGTCCGCTTTCAAACGTCAGCGCGCTGTATTCCGCTTCATAGAATTGACCGTTTTCCGTGACTGTAAGCCGTTCCGCGTCTATGATATGGTATTCCAACTGCGCGGGCGCGTGTTTGCCCTCTAAAATGAGCTTGAATGTCCGGTCTTTCATACAATCCGCTTTGGAGATCGGATTATCCGGCTTAATTCCCGCAGCGACCTTAGCGTTAACCTCCGCTTTTGTCATAGGGTTATACTTGGTAAAGAACATCGTCATTCCCTCCGTATTTCATTTTTTTGTCATTGTACCATAAAAATCCTGACCTGTCAAGCGCTTTTTCGTGCGAAACCACGGCAATCGCTTACCGAATAAATGAAACTAATGAAACTACTGTAAAAAAGCAAAAAAGCGTTGGTCCTTGTCTTTGGGAGTTGTTTCTCGGCTGAGCAGTCTCAGCTCCGTCGAAGCCCCGTCGCGCTGCCCGCGACGCCGCTGTGAATATGAGCGACAGCGCACCACAGGGAAGCGATTTGCCGCCACAGGGAAGTCGTTTATAGCTACCTAGAAACGATTTCCAGCTACATCGAAGCGACTTCCAGCTACATCGAAGCGACTTCTAGCTACATCGAAGCGACTTCTAGCTACATCGAAGCGACTTCTAGCTACATCGAAGCGATTTCTAGCTACATCGAAACGATTTCTAGCTACATCGAAATGACTTCTAGCTACATCGAAAC
>JAITKN010000013.1 GCA_031278415.1 Oscillospiraceae bacterium | reverse complement strand
CGCGGTTGGCGTACAGCCGGAATGGCGCTCACCGAAGTGAGCGTACAAAATTTTTCAAAGGAGGGAAGACTATGAAACAGTTTTCCAAAAAGAGATTAACTTCTCTGATCCTCGCCGTCATGATGACGGTAAGCACGATCGCGCTGTCCGCGTATGCGAATGGAGGCCTGAGCGCGGAGACGCCGGAAGTGGGCTGGGCGCCCGGCGAAAATGCCCAGTTCTGGTACACGGACCCCGAGCTCGACGTGCAGTATCCACAGACACTAGCCATCGAAAGCACACCATATAACTTCACGCTTGGCAACAACACAATCCAAGAGTATTTTTACGACAGCGACAACGACAACTTCGTGGCGAGCCTTCACCCGCAGTATTTCGGTACCGCCGTCCCGATAGACTACGACGACCAGGATGACGCCTATTACATCATGAACATCACAAGTATACTCGTATATAATAGTAAGGCTGCTCAACATTCTTATGTGGAATGCCTCAGTAGGGGTGTAGCGGTAATCCCACGAGCATACGCGTTGCCATCACTAACCAGTCCGCGGTATTTCCAATGCATGGTCTTTGCGACCATTACGGACATCAGGACCGGAGTTCAATTCGATGCCGACTGGAACGGGAAAGTGATATATCTCGAGATCCCCGGGGCGCTGTAACAATTAATGCGCAACCGCGCCGACATTCTGCGGCGCGGTTGCATTTAAGAAAGGGGATGATTCCTTGAAATTAAAAAACACGGCGGCAGTACTGCTCGCGTTTGTGATGGTACTCTCGCTTTTCGCAGTTGCACCCGCTTCTGCCGATACGGTTGACTTTGATGGTAATGGCACGCCTGACTCACCCCTGCAGATCGGCACGGCGGAGCAGCTGCTCGAATTCGGCAAACGCGTCACGGACGGGGATACGGATCTTTGTGCGGAGCTGACCGCCGACATCACAATCAATGAGTGGACGATCACCGACTCGGACGAGACTGAATACAGCTCCATCGGTAAGTATGGAAAAAAAATGTCGTATGGGAGCGAGGTTGCGGATACCTCCGTCGACAGCCCTAGCTCTTATGACGGGGTGTTTGACGGTAATGGCTGCACACTGACGCTGGTCAAAGAAGAGGGGTCAGATACCTACGGTGAGAATATCGAAAGTAACCGCATGGCGCTTTTTCATACGATTGGAACGGATGGCGTTGTAAAAAATCTCAACCTTGACATTACTTTTACCGGAGGCGCCTATATCGCGGGGGTAGCGGGCAGGAACTACGGCACGATTGAGAACGTCATCGTGGACGGAACCATTACCGCCACTACAAGTAGTTCTTTTGCGGGCGGCATCGTAGCGAGCAACGGATGCGTGGTTGAGGACGGCGTTGTCATCTCCGCGGGGAAAATCCTTAACTGCCTAAACAAGGCGGATGTGACCGCAAAGACGTATGTAGGCGGCATCGCCGGTGACTTTCTGGGCGAAATGAGCCGTTGCGGGAATGTCGGTACCATTGAAGGTACGGTATATTTTGGCGGGTTACTGTCGATGGGACGGAATGTGAACCCCACCTCCCTGAGTGTGCCGGTGGAGAAACGCTTTATAGTCGTCGATTGCTATAATGCCGGTGAGGTCATTAGCGCACATAATTATTCGACAGCAGATTACGCGGGATTGTTCGGCGCCAATACAGTTACTGCTAACATGGGTAATTGGCGCGATAGCTACAGCGGCGAATACGCGGATTTTCAAATCGGCAATGTGTTCAGCTACGGCAGCGTTTCTCATACATCATTTCCCGACGATGAGAAGGTCATCATTGCGGGGTTGGCAACGGCGCAAAGCGTTCAGAATTTCACACCCTACGACATCACGCAGATATTCTCCAACACGTACTACCTGGAAGGTATAGGCACCAGATTGTTTATACCGACTAATCTCATCGGTTATAACGGTCTCGGGAGCGCGCTCGTCCAAACCGTCATCCACTCCCGTACCGCCGACGAGTTTGCGTCTGCCGAACTTGCGGACGCGCTCAACGCCGGACGCGAGTACGCGGACGCGCCGTGGGAGTACATTACAGGCAACGATTATCCGACGCTGAAATTCGAGCGCGCGGACTACGACCCCGAATTGGACGTTGAACCGCCGCCCGAGATTGTCGGCAGAATCGACTATGACGACGACGAGCAGCCGCGTCCGAGCGTCTCCGGCGGTGGCGGCGGTGGCGGCGGAACACCCGAGGCAACGCCTACGCCGACGCCGAGCGCGGTACCGGACGCGACAGCGGAGTCCGCGGACGCAATCACGGCTGAGACGATCGGCGAGGTCTACAGCGATGTGCGCGAGACGAGCTGGTACGCGCCCGACGTCGCCTTCGTGACGGCGCAGGGCTTGATGAAAGGCAAAGGCGACACAGGCACATTCGCGCCCGAGGACGCGACGACTCGAGCCGAATGGGTAACGATTCTGGCGCGGCTCGAGGACGCGCCCGCCGCGAACGAGAACTCGAGCCCGTGGTATCAGGCGGTACTCGACTGGGCGACCGCGGAAGGTCTCACGGACGGCGCAAACCCGACCGCTTCGATCACGCGTGAGCAGCTTGTGACAATCCTGTGGCGATTGAACGGATCTCCGGCGTCGAACGCCGACGCCGACCTCAACGGCGTGTCCGACTGGGCGCGAGAGGCGGTCGCGTGGGCGGTAGAGCGCGGCATACTGCAAGGCGACGCAAACGGACTTCGCCCGGGTGACGACGTCAAGCGCAGCGAGGTCGCGGCGATCCTTCGGCGATATCTGGAAGGGTAGCGCGAACACGACAGTGCGTGTAAATCAGCAGGGCGGGGGAGTGAAAACTCCTCCGCCCTGCGCGTTCGGGGTGTTGTGCGTGTTCGCAAGCTTTTTTGCGGGCGTCGTGAGACTTATAACATTCACGCTTGACAAGTAGTACCACTATTTGTAATTACGCCCAATGCGCAAGGGTGTAACAATAAATATAAGGCAAATCAGTAAATTTGAATGCGCAATTCGAGGTTGACAATAACAGGGATGTATGATATAATCACAAATAATCTACACAAGGGAGGAGAATGGCAGTGCCAATCAAAATACCAAATCAGCTTCCGGCGCGTTCTGTGCTTGACAGCGAAAACATATTTGTAATGACCGAAACGCGGGCAATGACGCAGGATATTCGTCCGCTCAAATTAGTTATACTCAATTTGATGCCCACAAAAATAGTCACGGAAACTCAATTGCTGCGTCAACTCAGCAATACGCCGTTGCAAATTGAGGTTGATTTTCTCGGGTTGGTGAGCCACATAAGCAAGAATACCGACCGTTCGCACCTGGAAACTTTCTATTGTACTTTGGATGAGATTCGTTCCAAGAAATTCGACGGAATGATAATAACCGGCGCGCCGGTAGGAGATTTGCCGTTTGAGGAAGTGGATTACTGGGCGGAACTTATCCGGATAATGCAGTGGTCGCGAACAAATGTCCACTCCACGCTGCATATATGTTGGGGCGCGCTTGCGGGTCTTTATTATCACTATGGCATACCTAAGGAGGAAATCTCCGGCGGTAAAATTTCCGGAGTCTATAAACATACGCTGCTCAAACCGAACTCGCCATGGTTTCGCGGTTTTGATTCGGAATTTTACGTTCCGCACAGCCGGTATTTTCGCGCGTCGGAAAAGGTTCTTTTTGAGTGTCCGGAGCTTGAGGTTCTTGCGCGCTCCGACGACGCGGGAATCTTCGCGGTAAAGAGCGCGGACAACCATCGATTCTTTATTACCGGTCATCCGGAGTATGACGCCGATACATTGAAACTCGAGTACGAGCGCGACCTCGAAAAAGGGCTCAGCCCTGCCGTTCCGGAAAATTATTTTCCGTCTGATGATCCCGCTAAAGAACCCATCGTGAACTGGAAAGCATCTTCACAATTGCTGTATTCCAACTGGCTTAACTACTATGTGTATCAGACAACGCCGTATAACCTGTATCAGGTCGAAGATTACTCAATTTAACAATGATACGATTATTGCGAGAGCGTACGGCGTGTTTTACCGGTCACAGAACAGTTCCGCCGCGGGGCGCGTCAGAACTGACGGAAAGCCTTGAAAAGCAGATTATGTTTCTTTATGAGAAGGGTATAACTGATTATCTTGCCGGCGGGGCGAAAGGATTTGACGCCCTCGCGGCTGCGGTTGTACTCAAACTGCGTGACGTTTCCTGCCCTGATATCCGGCTTATTCTCGTGCTTCCATGCCCTGACCAATACAAAACTTGGAATGAGCTTGACATTGCGTTGCATCGGGAAATTCGGAATCGCGCAAGCGGCATAATTACGCTTGCCGATGAATATTATGACGGATGTATGCTTGCCCGCAATCGCTATATGGTGGATAACTCTTTGGTATGTATAGCCTACTATAACGCGTCCCGAATCGGAGGCGGAACTTATCATACAATGACGTACTGTCAGAGGCAGGGCGTTTTAACAGTCAATTTATACGATACGCTTAACATTCCCGATAACCCTATAACTTTCCCGGAGGACTAGCCTTGAAAAAATTTACTACCAAAAAGAAATCACCGGCAAAACTGATAATGGTGTATCTGCTTCTGAGCGCGCTTTTGTCAGCAAGCGCGGCGGAACTCGGAAGCAAGATTGAGATTAAAGATTCTGTATTTCAAATAGGCACATCGCCGGAAAACGAGCACTATTTCCTCTATGAGCCTCATAGCGACGTCCGCCCGGTAGTGATGTACGGCTCCAAGGTGTGCAACTACGGCAAGTTCTCCTCAATGGCGCAAGTACTTACCAACAAGGGCTGGAATGTGGTTGGCGGCATTAACGGCGGTTTCTACAACACGGGAAGCTATCAGCCGCTGGGACTGTTAGTCAGCGAGGGCATTATGATGTCCTCCGACGAGGTCGACTATCACGCCATCGGCTTTCGAGATGATGGTACGGCGTTTATCGGCGACCCTGAAATGGAGCTGTCAATCGAAATCAATCGGCGTGAATATACGCTTCGCGGCTATAACAAGTCACGCGATCGGAAAGGTTTCTATCTGCTTAGTTCCGATTTCTTCAAGGACACCCAAAATACTGAACCCGGCAGAGATATTATCCTCACGCCTGAGTTCAGCGGAGGCGTGACGGTAAATGGTTCATTTGAGTTTTCTGTCGAGCGCGTGGTATACTCTACGCAACCATTAGAGATTCCGGAAGGCAAATATGTTCTTACCATTAACAATTACGCGGACGAGTCCCTTCAAACTGTTACGGACGGTATAGCCCGCGGCGATACGATTACTCTGCGCGTAAGCAGTAACAGAGAATGGAGCGGCGCGGAGAGCGCGGTCGGCAGCTACGTTAAGCTCGTGACCCGAGGTCAAATTGACACGGAGTATGCCAAATCTCCCAAATTTGACGAAACGCACCCGCGTACCGCTATAGGCATTAAGTCTGACGGAACGGTGGTAATGTATACTGTTGACGGTCGGCAAAGCGCGATAAGCGACGGACTTACCGCGGAGCAAACGGCGCGGCGGCTTATTGAGCTTGGCTGCCGCGAGGCTCTTATGCTTGACGGCGGCGGAAGCTCCAACTTCCAGGTTCAATACATAGGTAACGACTACTTCACACAGCTTAACCATCCTTCCGATTATGCCGGCGCGAACGGCGGAGGCAAGGAACGCAGTGTCACCAACTATATCGCGCTTGCCGCGCCGGAGCTTGGTTCCGGAATCGCGCGGTATCTGAGCCTTTATCCTCAGGACGCTAAGGTGCTGAAAGGATCCGATTTCCGGTTTGAGGTTCGAGCCTCGGACGAAACATTACGCCCGGTTGACGCTTCAGAGTCCGAAATTGACCACTCCGGCAACCGCTACATCGCGTACTTTGAAGGCTTGACAGCCGAGGCGTCTCTGACCGAAATCGAAAACCCGGACTACTTTCTCCTCCGGCTGGACGGCGTAGGCATTAACGCGCTTAACCTTTACCGCGGTGTAAGCTATGATGTCAACGCGGCGTCATTTTATCAGGGAGATGAGCTGTTCAGCACCGATAACGCCTACGCTTGGAGCTTAACACCGGAACTCGGCACGGTTGACGCAAATGGTGTTGTGACCATTACTGCGGAATCCGGCGATGGCGAGCTTGCTGTCACCGTCGGAAATCAGCGCATCGTCATTCCGGTGACAATTGCCAGAAGCATTATCGCGCTCGAAACATTCGAGGGTCACTTCAGCGGTTACATAGCCGGGGAGAATGGCAGCACGGCCGCAATCGAGCAAGAGACCGATATGGATTTCGTCAAGTTCGGACGCGCCGCCGCTAAGATCAGCGGCGCCGGATATATACCGCTTGAATACAGCATAGACGAGGAACTCGGTTACGCGACTATGTGGGTTTATACCCCTGAAGGGAAGCAGGGCGGCTCCGTAACATTGCATTACGCTGACGGCTCCGAATTCACCGCGGCAATACCCGAATCCGACATTTGGACACGGCTTGTCTTCGACTTGCCGGCGCTCGGCACGGATATTACGGGCATTACGATTGAAGGTTCCGGCGGAACGCGGGACTGCGAGCTGTACATTGACCAAATCACCGCCGCGTCTGACCGTGATATTGACGAAACGCCTCCGGCAATAAGCGATATTGTCATTGACCCGGAACTTCCCGCAATGACGGCAACCATTAATGACAATATTACCGACCTCAGCGGCGATGGCATACTCGTTACGCTTGACGGCGAAGCACAGGAATTCAGCTACCGCCCTCAAACGGGGGAGCTTACCGCCGCGCTGCCCGCGCTAAACGGAGGTCAGCATAAGGCTACGATTATAGCAACGGACTCCGGCGGAAATATCTCGAGGCGTTCATTGATGTTCTTCGCGCCGTATAGTGAGGATGAGGAAACCGGCGATAAATTTACAGATATGGGCGAGCATTGGGCATACGACTATGTAGATTATATGGCTGACCTTGGCGTGGTCAACGGAATCGAAAGTGCCGCGGGCAAGTTTGAATATCAGCCTAACGCCCCGATTACACGCGCCCAGTTCGCGGTAATGCTGTACAGATTCCTCGGCGGAGAGAACGCGGATGAACTGATTGCGGACAGCGCGTCGTCCGACGGAAGTCTGATATTTGAGCCCTATTCCGTGACTTCCGTGTTTGATGACGCAAACGATATTCCCGATTGGGCGGCGGACGCTGTGGCATACGTTGTCGGGATGGGATACATCAAAGGAGTGGGCGGGGACGATGGTCTGTACTTCCAACCGAACGGAACGCTTACGCGCGCTCAGGCGATGACAATTCTCGGTCGGATTCAGCCTTACGGGTATCCGCTTGCCGAGCTTGTGAACTTCAAGGATTACGCCGATATTCCGGACTGGAGCTTGCGATATGTCGCAAGCCTTGTCGGGCAGGAAGTAATCAACGGCCGCGAAGGCAATCTGCTCGCGCCGAACGATGCGCTAACCCGCGCGGAGGTCGCGAAGATACTTACCGAACTGGCTTGATTCAGCCGTGTTTGTAAGAGCGTTATTCTGAATTCAGAAACTTACAGGCAGCGTATTCACGATTCGTCTTTTGCTGATTCCCATATACAATAACAACAGTTTCGGCATAAATTATATGTTTTCTGCTTGAAATTTTTGCGTAAATACCATATTGACTTTTTACTTCCATTGCGGTATAATTGCGATGGTGAATGAGCGGCGAAATCCCGCGTGGTTAACGCGCTGCGTTCCGAGGCGGTGTAAGGCTTTTGATTTGACGCAGAATGTAGTCGTAGCGGCTTAGTGAACCGTTGAAGGCGAATATTGCTGATTCAATGTGGCTCGGCTCTGTGGCTTGGTTGAAATCCTCATATTCCGCGAATATTGACTTTCCGACGGCACACAGTTCATCTAATAGCCCGCCAAGCCGTTCCTGTTTCGATTTCGGATACTGTTTCATCAGCAATGCCTTTCATATTTTGATTATGTTTTCTATACAGAGATTATTGACCGCACGGAGGTAATTTATACTATGGCAATATCGGTAATTGTCGGCACACAGTTCGGTGATGAGGGCAAGGGCAAAATGGTCGATTACCTTGCTAAGGACGCGACTATGGTTATTCGCTATCAGGGCGGTGATAATGCCGGTCACACGGTTATCAACGACTATGGAGTTTTCAAGATGCATATTGTACCTTGCGGAGTATTTACGCCGGGTGTCAAGAACCTTATCGGAACCGGCACGGCGGTCAATCCCGACGTGCTTATTGAGGAACTTGATATGCTTGAGACTGCCGGCGTTGATATCTCTAATGTCCGTCTTTCCGAACGCGCGCATCTGGTTATGCCGTACCACATAGCACTTGACGCGTCAATGGAGGGTCGGGACGGAATCGGCACGACACAGCGCGGAATCGGGCAGACATACGCGTTTAAGAGTCTTCGCAAGAACCCGCGAGCTTCCGACTTGCTTGATGTCAGCAAGTTTGAAAACGTGCTGCGCTCCGCAGCCAACGCCGGTCTTGCGGATTTGAATTACTCCGTGCCGCGTGAAACAATTGAAAAATGGAGCAAGCGGCTCGTTCCTCTGCTTGCGGATCCGTTGGAGATGATTCACGGCGAAATATCGGCAAACGGCAATCTTCTGTTTGAAGGTCAGCTTGGCGCGATGAAAGATGTTGACCTTGGCGAGTTCCCGTATGTTACCGCCAGTCACACGACCGCGGCATACGCGGCGGTAAGCGGAGGGTTCAGCCCGAAACTTATCGGTACGATTATCGGCACGGCGAAGGCGTTTTCCAGCGCGGTAGGCGCGGGTTCCTTCCCGACGGAGATGAGCGAGGCGGAGTCCGCTCCGTTGCGCGGTACCGGCGAAAATCCGGATGACGAATACGGCGCGCGCACAGGGCGAAGCCGGAGAATCGGTTGGCTTGATTTGGAAGTGCTGAAATTCGCGCATAGGCTCAATGGTTTCGATACGATGTGCCTGACGAAACTCGACAAACTTGACGCGCTCGCTGAAATTAAGGTCTGCGTTGCTTATAAAAGCGGTACTGCCATACCGATTTATGACGCAATGCCGGGTTGGCTGTCCGATACATCAAAGGTTAAAACTTTCGCCGATCTTCCGGAGAACGCGAAAAGCTATATCCGATTTATTGAGCGTCAAGTGGGGGTTCCCATTAAATACATCGGGAATGGTCCGAGCCGCAACGACGTTATTGTCAACGAGTAACCTCCGGTGACCTATTTTGAGCTTCTGAAAGCGGCAAGTTTACGAATACGCCGCGCCGACGCGATAGAGCTGCTTTCATTCGTTACAGAGCTGTCAGCCGCGGAACTCGTGCGCGACTACGGAGAAGTCTGTGCAGACAGCGCAGCGACCGCGCTTGAACCGCTTATCATACGTGCCGAACACGATGAACCCGCGGCGTATATAACCGGCAAACGCGAATTCCGCGGATTGACGTTTCAGGTAACTCCGGATGTGCTTATCCCGCGTTCAGACAGTGAGCCGCTTGTTGACGCGGCGGTCAGATCAGCTCAGACACGCGGCGGCGGAGAAATCACCATACTTGACCTATGCTGCGGTTCCGGATGCTTAGGATTGGCGGCAATAGCGAAACTTCCCGGCGCGTCCCTGATTGCCATTGACATTTCGGATAAGGCGTTAGCGGTTACGCGGCGCAACGCGGAGACGCTTGGACTTGCCGAACGATTGACGCTGATTCAAGCCGACGCGCTGAGCGTTTGGGAGAATACCGATTTTGAAGCCGATATTCTGATCAGCAACCCGCCGTATGTAACAGCTTCAGAGATGTCGGCGCTGGATCGAAGCGTTCGCGATTATGAGCCTCATCTTGCGCTGTTCGGCGGCACCGACGGATTAGACTTTTACCGCGCACTCGCTGAAAACATCCCGCGGCTGCTCGCGCCGGACGGCGTGTTGATTCTGGAGTGCGGCTCGACCCAAAAGAGCGCGGTAGAAGCGATTACGGCGGGTATTTCAAACTGTGTAATTATTCCTGCGGGAACACAATTATAAACAATACAACTAACGGAGGACATAACAATGGCAAAAAAGGTCGCTGTACCGGAGCGCGCTGCTCCCGCGGAGGATAAGCAAAAGGCGCTTGCCACCGCTATGGCTCAAATTGAGAAAGACCACGGAAAAGGCAGTATTATGCGCCTTGGAGAGCAGCAACACATTAACGTTGAGGCGATAAGCACCGGATCACTATCGCTTGATATCGCGCTCGGAATCGGGGGCGTACCGAAAGGGCGTATAATTGAAGTCTACGGACCGGAAAGCTCCGGCAAGACGACGCTTACACTTCATATAGTTGCCAGTTGTCAGAAAGCGGGCGGAATCGCCGCGTTTGTAGACGCCGAACACGCGCTTGAGCCCGCGTATGCCGCCGCGCTCGGCGCGGACATAGACAACCTGTTGATTTCTCAGCCGGATACCGGCGAGCAGGCGCTTGAAATCACGGAGGCATTGGTGCGTTCGGGAGCGGTAGATGTTGTGGTAATTGACAGCGTCGCGGCGCTTGTGCCTCGTGCCGAGATTGAAGCGTCAATGGGCGACAGTATGGTTGGACTTCATGCGCGGCTTATGTCACAGGCGTTGCGGAAACTTGCCGGAGTTGTCAGCAAAACAAACTGTATCGTTGTGTTCATAAACCAACTGCGTGAGAAAATCGGAGTTATGTATGGTAATCCGGAGACCACGACCGGCGGCCGGGCACTGAAATTCTATGCGAGTGTTCGTATGGAAGTTCGCAAGATTGACTCTATAAAAGAGAACGGCGGCATTGTAGGCAACAGGGTTAAAGTGAAGGTCACAAAGAATAAGGTTGCGCCTCCTTTCCGTGAGGCGGAGTTTGACATCATCTACGGCGAGGGCATTTCTAAGCTCGGCGAAATCGTTGATATGGGGATAGCGTTAGACATCATCGACAAGGCGGGCAGTTGGTTCACAGTCGGGGAAGATCGATTCCAAGGCAAGGAAGCGCTTAAGGCGTACCTTAAAGATAATCCCGAAATCGCCGCGGAAATCAGCGAGAAAATTATGGAGAACCGCGCTCAGTTTGAGGGCTCTCGCGGCAGACGAGAAATTATTGCCGCGAATAAGCCTATTGATATTGAGGTAGATTAACCGGCATTAGGTTGCCTTCTTTACGGCGCGCTGCGGATCAAGCCTCGCGGTTTGTGA
>JAITKN010000108.1 GCA_031278415.1 Oscillospiraceae bacterium | reverse complement strand
TCGATGACGTAACCATCGTTCGTCGCCGTTATCGTGTACTTGCCATCCTCGTTCTTCTCAATGGTTCCGCCGTAGAACGCCGCCGTATAAACTTCGCCGCTGTCGGGTTCGTCGCCGCCTGGATCGGATTCGTCACCGGTATCGTCGTCGGGGTCGTAGTCCGCGCGCTCGAATTTCAGCGTCGGATAATCGCTGCCATCGACGTACTCCCACGACGCTTCCGCACCCGTACGCTCGGCGTTGAGGGCTGCGGCGAGCGCGGCTGACTTGAATTCGTCTGTGGTTTTGGGTCGGAATACATCTAGCACCAAAGTCCGCAATTCCGTGTTGCCGGAATAGTTCTCGGAGATGTAATTAGATTCCCCGTTACCGAGACCACCATCCGTGTTGAAAAGCCCATGCGCCGTTCCTTCGCGCCAATAGATATTTTGATAGGATTTAAGATAATCCGAAATAACGTGGGCAGTATGCGCCGTCCCGTCTATGAGATATCTTGATGTATCGCTGGTTGCACAGCGTATTTCCCCGTAAGTAAAAAGGTTTTTTGCGGAGAAGCCGGTCTCCCACGCGTAGGCGATCTCCCAACCGGCGGAGCCAAGCAGTCCGGACGCCTGATTTCCAGTATACGAAATACTGGAATCTACATCCCCCGCGTTGTAGCTGTCCGTGATGCTGATGGTCAGCGGGCTATTTCTATTGAGCGTTGAAAACGGGGCGCCGACCAGCCCGCCAACAGTACCGCCGGTAACCGTGCCCTTGTTGCCGCAGTATTGCATTATGCCGTGAAACCCGCCGGCAATGCCGCCGATGAAACGTCCCGTTCCTGATACGGACGCTTTGTTCAGACAGCGGTAAAGTCTGCCGTAGTATGTCTGCCCTTCAATGGTCGTATATCTGTTCCCGCCGACTATACCGCCTAAGTACTGGGCTCCTTCAATCGCACCATCTACGGTTACGTCAGATATTGTGCCATAGTTGACGCCGGCCACGCCGGCGACAAACGAACCTCCCGCAAAATTGACAATGAGGTTAAGGTTCTTTACTACCGCGTTATAATCGAGTATACCAAACAAGGCAACGTAGTTTACTTCCGAATTGTTCTTGGACAGCGTGAGCGTATGCCCCTTGCCGTCGAACGTGGCGTTGTACAGTTTGGCACTCCCGCTGGCTCCCCTATTCGTCCCCGCTCCCCCGATTGCGCTCCAATCGTCCATGGTGATGTTGTCGGTCAGCTCGGCGCACAGCGTCGTCTCACCGCTATTGACGCGGGCAGCGAACGCCAAAAGTTCACCAGTCGTGCCGATTTGCAGGGGGTTCTCAGCCGAACCGTCAGGGACATCCTCGGCGAGCGCACCCGTCGTGACGAACGAGAGCGCCATAACGGCGGCGAGCAGCGCCGCAAAAAATTTCTTCATTATATTCTGCCTTTCCATATTTCCAACCATTTATTTGCTTACGGGATTGGGCGCGGACGGCCAAACGTCTTCGGGAATTTCAAAGTAAACCTCTCGCCCGTTCCAATTGGCGGGAATAATTTTGCCTGTCTTGATTTCTTCTATAGAGGACGTCACAATGCACTTGGCGTAGTACCCGTTGGCGGCATTCCAAAACAAATACGTATCCGGGAATTTCGGGAAGCCGTCATAAAAGCAATTGACGTAAGCTCCGTTTTCCGGATCATTGTTCCACACAAGCAGTCCCTGAAGCTCCATAGCGTATTGGGCGGTGTACTGGTCGTCATAGGGCAGAGTGGTCGGTCCGAAGTACTCCGGGTGAAGCGTGAGATAGTAGGTGCCAGGGTTTTCTGGGTCAACGACGTAGCTGATTACCTCAACGATGTTTATGCCGAGGTCGAATGGCTTGGGCGTTACGACCCCGGTCGTCGGATCTGTTACATCCAACGTCTGCTTATAGGGTGTTAAGAAGCCGGTGTCCTGCCACCACAGTTCTTCTGTGTTCGGGTCGGGGGGATAGGGGTTATCGCCCACCTTCTCCCCACCCTTCGCATCCGAGCCGTCCGAGGCGGCGGCGGAGCCCGCGATCCCGAGCGCCGCCATCAGCGCGGCGGACAGCACGCGTTTAGTTGTGATTTTCATCGGAAAATCCTCCTGTAATAAATTTGGTAACGACAGCTTTGCCGGCGGCTAGCGCGGTTCGGTTGTCAGCAAAGCTGACAACCGGCGCAATAAGGGTACCCTTATTGCGCGGCTTCTTGACCAAACCGGTCAAGCTGTGATTCCCTATATCGTATTATAGATCGGCTTCTCGCCGCTTATAAGCCCCGTAGGGGGATTATATTTTTGGTTTCGTAAATATTCGTAAATAACGGCAATTTTTGCGCTGTTCTCGCGCTGAATTTTGTACAACATTTTATCCCCCCGGGGGGCTTGCGCTTTCGCTCAAAGCGGTTTATACTGCCATTGTGATATAATTTAACGTTTAACGGAAGTGTAAAGGGCTGCCAAAATGGAACAAACCGCAATCCGGCAATGGCCGATTAAACTTAATAAGGTACCGGCAAACGCGCCTTATTTCCATAACGCTCACCTGCTGATTGCCGCTGACTGTCTGGCGTATGTTTATCCGCGCTTTTCCGAGCGTCTAACCGCCGACAAAACGCTCGTGCTTGGCTGTCCGAGCAATAATTGGCGTTTGACTGAGCAAGTTTTGGAGATTTTGCAAATCAACGACGTTACCGAGATAACACTCGCCCGCGTCGGCAGTGAGTGCTGTAAGAGCATTTCCCAAAACGTTATGACCGCCATCCGTCAAAGCGGCAAGGATATTCCCCTGAACGTTATGACCATTATTCCCGATGGCGAAGAAATAGCATAGCGCGGTATGAACGCTCATACTTTTTTCAGAAGTCTCACGCCGAATCAGATTGACAACGCGCAAAAAGCGAACGAATTGAGGTGCGGTATGCAAAATCTCAGCCGAGGAGGCGGATGTTATGAGAATTGATGAAAGAACAAATATTTCCGAGCTTGAAAACAAATTGAAAGACTTGTTTGAAGAACTCGATGATACGGAGGTTTTGCGTGACGCTATACTCAGCCAAGATGGGCATCATATACCCGGCGCGGCAGTCGCCCGGCGTTTCGCTGATGAGATTGATCGTCTGAACGAAAAAATTGACGCTGTGAAAACCGCGCTTGACAGAACGGATGTGTAGATGCGGGTTGCGCGGCGGCGTAAAAACGCAAAAATATCCCCGCGTGGGACTTGCAAGGACTGTTGAAATGCGATAGCATACAGTAAATATTAAATTTTTCAGGAGGCAAATATTATGGCATGTTTCTTAGTACCTACTGCCGAGGCGATCGTGATGACCGTCGTCCGCAAAGCGGCCGGCAGCAAGAATGAGATCGGAGGGCAAGCGGCAATCAAGCACGGCGACCATTTCCACGCTGCGGACAGCGCGGCAAAGATTCCGTTCACGCGTAAGCTGAAATGGCTCACGAATATGCTGTGGGGCGGCTCCGCGCTCTTGGCGTTTGAACACGTGTGGCACGGCGAGGTGACTCCGTGGTTCCCGTTCCTGACCGCCGCGGGCGATCCGGAGGAAGCGGCGATAATGCTGCGCGAAATGGCAACTTCGGGAGTGGCAATGGCTGTGCTTGTCACAGCGGTATGGCTGATTATACTGGGCGTTGTCAAGACGTATGAGAAGCGTCCGTCAATTGCGCAGTCAGCGCAGGAGGTATAAATGACTTTACTCACAACACTGTTTGCCGCGATTATTGTCACCATTTTATGGTACAAGCGCGCGCCAAACGATAATATGAAGCTCGGCATACTTTGTGTAATGTTCTGGGGCGCGTCGCTGATGTGGCTTATTGACGCGGTTGCTACATACATTGAAGACGCGGCGGAACTGTTTGAGCCGACCGGCGCGGCAATGCTCAACGACTTGTTCCTGGGGCTGTCCGTTGTTGCCCTCGCGCTTGTGATTTGGCTGGTTATCCTGCTGATCAAAGACCCGAACGGAAAAGTTAAGGCAGCATTGTTCAGAAAAAAGAGCTAACCGCGATAATCGCCGCCTATGCCGCTGAGACCAACGCGGCATAGGCTTTTTTAATGTCGGAGATCAAAATGCTTAAAACACTTGACGAATACCGCAAAGCTTGGGAAGCCGATTCCGATTACGGCAGCGCGGAAGCCCGAATCGACCGCAACTCGAAATGGCTGCAGTATTACCGCTATATCGCGAACGGCTATCCGGAAGCCGATGACGCTGAATACAACCCTCACGCGGAAAACGTATCGGAATATCTGCTTGCGAACGGATGGCTGACAAGCGCTTCATCTGTGCTTGATATAGGTTCGGGAACAGGGACATACGCGCTGTCATTCGCTAAACGCTGTGCGAGCGTTGACGCGCTTGATATGGATTCCGCCTCGCTTGATATACTCCGAAAGCAAGCTGAACTGCTTGGACTGACGAATATCACCCGCGTTACTGATATGTGGGAACGCTTTAAGCCGGGCAAGAAATATTCGCTCACATTCAGTTCAATGTGTCCCGCGATATGCAACTATGACGAGTTGTTAAAAATGGAAACAATGACTTCCGATGCTTGCTGCCTTTTAACCGTAACACGCGGTTCGTTCGACCTGCACCGTAAAAAGCTGATAGAGCTTTTGGACGTCAAACCTTTCGGAATGATACCCGAAGCCCTGCGCTATTTTGAAATTCTCTATCTTATGGGCAGACAACCTGACGTGCGCAACTATACTGCGCGTTATGAGAGTCATTACTCCGTCGATAAAGCGGTCGAGCGCAATTGCGTGTACTTCGAGATATTCGGCTTACCGGAAGATCGAACGCGTCCCGTTCTGCGCGAGTATTTCAATTCCGTTGCGGCAGACGGACTTGTGCGCGATGAAACTCAGCTGAACACCGCGCTGATTTGCTGGAAACCCGCGCATCCCGGAAGATCAGACGCTCCTGAGTAAAGCCTCGCGCCGCCTTATATGGCGGCTGTTAACAAGTTTTGCGTCGCTATTGCCGCCAAGTCCGGAACTTCATTCGCTCATCTTGTCAATGACCTTCCGGAAGTATTCCGGAAGATCCGTTTCAAAACTCATTCTTTCTCCGGTTGACGGGTGCGCAAAGCTGATCGCCGCGGCGTGAAGGCATTGACCATTCAGTCCGAAACGGTTTTTCGCGCTGCCGTACAGCGCGTCGCCCAGTACCGGATGCCCCGCGCTCGCAAGGTGTACCCGAATCTGATGCGTGCGTCCGGTTTCCAGTTTGCACAGCAGCCGCGAGTAGCCTCGGTATCGCTCTGTCGTTTCCCAGCGCGTAATCGCCGGCTTACCGCCGGTCTTCACCACCGCCATCTTTTCACGTTCGCGCGGATTGCGCCCGATCGGTAAATCTATCACTCCGGAGGCGTCTTTGAACGCGCCTATTATTACGGTATCGTACACACGCGACAGCGATCTGTCCGCAAGCTGCGACGACAGCGACCTCAGTGCCGATTCTGTCTTGGCGGCAACCAACAGTCCGGATGTGTCCTTATCTATACGATGCACGATGCCCGGACGAATCTGCGCGGCTTTTGCGTCAGCCGCCGGAAGCCGTCCGCAATGCGCAAGCAGCGCGTTTACCAATGTTCCCGAGTGATGCCCCGGCGCGGGGTGAACTACCATACCTTTTGCCTTGTTAATTACCAACAGTTCCGAGTCTTCATAAACTATATCAAGAGGAATATCCTCCGCAGTCAAAACGTTCGGCACGGCTGCCGGAAGTTCAAACTCGAACGATTCCCCCGCCTTCACTCTGTAGCTTTTGGCTATTCCCAGTACCGCCGCTATCCGCTCCGCAACCGATCGGCTTCCGGCATGCGGAGCAAGGAACGCGTCAAATCGCTTGCCGGCATCGTCCTCACTAACTTTGACTCTCATCTTTATCCGGCTTTTGCTTGTTGCGCATATCCGGTATTATGAATAGTACCATCATAGCCGCGCCGAGCGTCAATCCCACATCCGCAACATTAAACACCGCGAATCTCACAAACAGCGGTTCAAACATATCCACGACATATCCCTGCCGCAAGCGGTCAAAAGTATTACCCGCTCCGCCTGCCGCGATAATCGCCAACGCGGCAAACAAATACCATTTTTCGCCTTTGCGCTTTGCCATAATAATGTATGCTAACACCCCGATGCACATTACTGACCCCAACACGTTAAAAACAGCCATAAACACCGGCGCGTCCTCAAACAGACTAAACGACGCCCCCGTATTCCGTACATAGGTAATGGCGATTACCCTCGGAATTAGTGTAAAGCTCTCCCCGACGACCATTGACGCGCTGACCGCAAATTTAACAATCTGGTCTAACACGAGCCACAGCGCGAATATCAATATATACGGTAATCGTTTCACTTCTCGCCAATCTCAGCCGCGCAGCGCGGACATAGTTCCGCGTGAACTTTGCCGATTTCGTAACTATGCGTCCAACAGCGCGGACATTTAGGCGCCTCGCTCGCTTGAATTTTCATCTCTCCCCCGATTGTCACCTTACTGACATTCAGCAGAAGTTTCATCTGCTCGGCGTCAAACGGCGCGTTCGGTATCGTAACTTCCGCGTCGAGCGCCTTGCCTATGCGCTTATCAGCGCGAGCTTCCTCAAGCAGTTTCAGCACCTGTTCCCGAATCACGAAGAACTCAGCCCACGCGGTCTCGTCAACCCCGATGTCAGCGTTGACCGACGGAATATCGTTGAGCATTACGCTTTCAGGGTTATCTGACGCTTTGTGCGGCATAATCTGCCAGATTTCCTCCGTTGTGAACGCGAGCAGCGGAGCGAGCGTCCTCGTCAGCGCGTCCAGAATAGTCCATATGGCTGTCTGCGCGCTCTTACGCCGCTCACCTTTTTCGCAGTACAGAATATCTTTCAGAACATCCAGATAAAAATTGCTCATATCCACCACGCAAAAGTTGTGAATCGCGTGATAGACAATATGAAACTCATACTTCTCATACGCGGCGCGAACCTTTCCGATCAGCTCGTTAAGTTTGCTCACAGCCCAGCGGTCAAGTAATGTCAGTTTTTCAAACTCAAACGATTGGTCAGGATCAAATCCCGCAAGATTGCCGAGTATAAACCTTGCCGTATTACGGATTTTCAGATATGAGTCGGACAGCTGCTTAAATAACTCGTCGGATACTCTCACGTCCGTGCGATAGTCAACGCTTGCGACCCATAACCGCATAACATCCGCGCCATACTGCTTAATTATATCGGAAGGGTCTATAACGTTGCCAAGACTCTTATGCATTGAGTGTCCGGCCTTGTCAAGCACCCATCCGTTTGTCAGTACTGATTTATACGGCGCTTTCCCGCGTACCGCGATACTGGTCAAAAGCGAACTCTGAAACCAACCGCGATACTGGTCGCCGCCCTCCAAGTACATATGCGCTACATCGTCATCCGTACGCAAATAGTCGCTTGCAAACCATGTAGAACCGCTGTCAAACCAACAATCAAGAGTGTCTTTCTCTCTTGTAAAATGGGTACCGCCGCACTTGGGACATTTAAACCCGTTTGGCAAAAGCTCCTCAACCCGCAGGTCGTACCACGCGTTAGAACCATATTTCCCGAACGCATCGGATACTGTTTCGATAGTATCGTCCTCGCAGATTACCTCACCGCAATTATCGCAGTAGAATACCGGGATAGGCAATCCCCAGTTACGCTGGCGCGAAATGCACCAGTCGCTGCGCTCGCGGATCATAGAAACCATACGATCGCGTCCCCAGTCGTTAAGCCATTCTACTGTATCGCAAGCGGCAATGGCAGCAGCACTAAACGCTTCCACACTGCAAAACCACTGTTCCGTAGCGCGGAAGATTATCGGGTTCCGACATCTCCAACAATGCGGATATTTGTGCGTCATTTCCTCAGTAGAAAGCATTGCGCCCGCATCGGCAAGACGCTCAATGATAGCGTTGTTTGCTTTGCTGTAATGCTGTCCGGCGAACTCTCCCGCCTCTGCGGTCATTATGCCTCTGCTGTCCACCGGTACAAGAATCGGTAAATCATACTTCTTGCCCGCGATGAAGTCGTCCATTCCGTGTCCGGGCGCGGTATGAACGCATCCCGTACCGCTTTCGAGCGTAACGTGCCGACCTGTGATGATAAGGCTTTCGCGATCGTACAACGGGTGCTTCGCGGTCATAAGCTCCAACTCCGAGCCTTTGAATGTCGCCAGAACAACCGCGCCGTCGCAATTGGGAACTTTATCCAAACGGTCTTTGGCAATGATGTATGTTTCGCCGTTCGGCACTTTGGCAAGCGCATATTCAAACTCCGGATTAAGACAAATAGCAAGATTGCCCGGAATAGTCCACGGCGTAGTCGTCCAGATGACAAAATAGGTACTGTTCAAGTCTGCCGCGCCCGCAAGTTTACCCTTATCATCGGCAATTTTGAACTTCACATATACGGATGTACACTTGTCTTCCGCGTACTCAATCTCCGCTTCGGCAAGCGAAGTTTCGTCCGACGGACACCAGTACACAGGCTTCAAACCTTTATATATATAGCCTTTTTTGAACATTTCACCGAAGATTTTAACCTCACGCGCCTCAAAGGACGGCAGCAAAGTTGCGTATGGCTGATCCCAGTCGCCGATTACGCCCAATCGCTTAAATCCCTCGCGCTGAATGTCTATATAGCCGCGAGCGAACTCGCTGCACGCGTCACGAAACTCAATGACGCTCATCGCGTGACGGTCAAGTCTGTTTTTCTTAATGATAGCCGTTTCAATGGGCATTCCGTGAGTATCCCATCCGGGCGTATACGGTGCCTGCCAACCGCTTATATTCTTATAGCGGATGATAAAATCCTTAATCAGCTTATTAAGCGTATGCCCCATATGAATCGCGCCGTTGGAGAACGGTGGGCCGTCGTGCAAAACAAATCGCGGCTTGCCTGTTCCGTTCCGTATGATTTTATCATATAGCTGTTTAGCTTCCCATTCCTCCAACATCGGCGGTTCGCGCTTGGGAAGTCCGGCTCGCATAGGGAAATCGGTCTTCGGCAAATTAAGTGTCGCGTTGTAGTCGGTCATTGGCTTGTTCTCCTAATTAGTATATCAATTAACCCAAATCAGCAGTTGACAGTTGTAAACTGTCAACTGCCAAACATGGTTATTTATTCATTTTGCCTCAAATTCCGCCGAACTGATGTACGGTCTCACGTCCTCGTCTTCAGAATCGCCTCCGGAAATAGAAATTTGCTCCGGAGCGGATTTCTCCGGTTTAGTTCCCTGAACGGCAGCGGAAATTGTATTGGCTTTTTCCTGCTTTTTTACCGCCTGCGCGGCATTTTGCGCGAACGACAAACTATTAACATTCTTCAAAAACACGGACAGCTTGTCAATCATAATTCCGGCTGCGGTTGTGAACTCCGCGGTTTCTTTTTGGGCTTTCGCAAGACGAGCTTCCTGGTCGACAACATCAAGCTTCAACGCCTCAATGCGCCGGCGAGCCGTATCCTCCGCTTCCTGAATAAGTTCGTCATACTTGCGCTTCGCTTCGATCTCCAGATCCTGAGCGATTTTCTGCGCGGAAAGAAGTGCCTGATGCATTACGTCCTCAGTACGCCGGTACTCTTCAATCTTGTCGGCTAAAACTTTCAGCTTGCCTTTGTATTCCGTATTCTCTTTGTAAAGTCTCTGATAATCCGAACCTACGCGAGCAAAAAACTCCTCAACCGCACCCTTATCGTACCCGCCGAACGCAACCTTCTCAAATTCCTTCGTCGTTATGTCTTGCGGCGTTAGCATTTAGTCTTCCCCCCAAACAGATTTCTCACAATCTTCACCGCCCAATCCGGTATCATCGCTGTCGAAATAATCAGTCCCTTCCGGACCGAAGAAATAAACATTTGCTGATACAAGCTTGGTTACACCGCGCAAGGCGAATGTAACTCCGGCAAGGAAGTCAAGCAAGCGCCGCGCGTCTTTCGCGTTGATGCTCTCAAGAACCACAAGAACTCCGCGTCCGCCGCAAATGGCATCGCCAATCTGCTGAGCCTCACGATGGTCGCTGTAACTGCGCGGACGAAACTTAGAGACATGAGGCGTTTCTTTGGCAAATATGCTAGTGACATCGACCTTACCGTCAAAGTTCCCGCCGCGAGCGGTACCGCGCTGCGCGTCGTATCGCGCGTTCTCTTTTTTCGCCGATTTACCGGCGGCAGGAGTGTCAGAAACCCCATCATAGTCCCGTGTGCCGCCATTAAGCGGATATTCGTACCGGTCGTCTTTCAGGTCCCGCAACACACCTTTGAACCCTTCCCAAAACTCAGCCATTGTGCGCCTCCAAATAACATTTTTTTTCGCAAGATTTGTTAGGCTCGCGCCCCAAAAATCGCTGTACCAAGGCGGATCATCGTGGACCCGCACTTGATTGCTTCTTCGTAATCTCTGCTCATTCCCATTGACATAACAGGGTTACATAATTCATTATACGCTATCTTATTAATGTTGTCAAGCATAATTTTGTACATTTTAAAAAAATATTCCATATTTTCGGGTATTTTGGCATTTATCGGCGCAATGCACATCATCCCGCGAATACTAACATTGTAAATTTCTGAAATTTCTGACAAAACATCGGAAATTGCATCGGGAGACACCCCCGATTTTTGAGGCTCGTCGGCAATATTTATTTCAACCAATATGTCCTGCGTTATTTCCAACGCGGCGGCGCGTCTGCCTATCAACCTCGCAAGCGCCGCGCTGTCAACCGACTCTATCAAGTCAACCTTGCCTACCACGCTTTTCACTTTATTGCTTTGCAGATGACCGATAAAATGAACCGGCGCGCCCGCGTAAGCGTTTTCGGTCAGTTTAGCGGTTAGCTCTTGAACGCGGTTTTCGCCGCATACGTCAACTCCGGCTCGAATCGCCTCGCGTACGCGCTCGGTCGGCTGAGTCTTGGTAGCCGCGCACAGCAAAATCTCGTCCGGATTCCTGCCGACGCTAAGCGCGGACTCGGCAATACGCTCCCGAATACGTTTTATGTTCTCGGCAACGCTCGGTATCATTTCGAGAAGAGACGCTCCATAAGTTCCGTGCCATCGGGGATATACGAACCGCCCGCGGCGTTACTCTCAGTAAACTTTACCGAACCGCCGTTCGGCAGCGCGCTGTCATAAATGGCATACGGAACAGGCGTAGCGTCGTGCGAGCCGTCTTTTGTAAGCGTGTAGTGGTCGGAGAGAATCAACGCGCGTATATGTTCGCCTTTAAGCGCGTCAAGCACCGGTTTGACTACCAGCCTGTCAATATTCTCAATTGCTTTAATTTTGCCCGGCAAATCAAAGTTGTGCGTACACTCATCCGGCGCTTCAACGTGTACCGCGGCAAAATCGCGCGTCTTCAAAGCATCAACAACGGCATCGGCTTTTCCGGCATAATTTGTTTCAAGTTCTCCCGTTGCGCCTTCCACAAGGATTATGTCAAGACCCTGAAGTCTGCCGATTCCGCGCACAAGCGGAACCGCGCTGATTACCGCGCCTGTTTTATTGTAGCGGTCGCGGAAGCTCGGCAGGTTAGCGGCTGTACCCTTCGCCCAAAACCACAGGCAGTTAGCCGGGAGCAATCCCCTGCTTTGACGCGCAACGTTAATAGGATGTTTGGAAAGGAAGGTTCGGGAAAGCTCAATAAGTTCCGAAAGTGCCGGAGCCGCTTTGCCGCCGCGCGGAAGGATCTCATCAAGCGCTTTACCGATATTGTCGTGCGGAGGTCTGAGAACAAGCGCGCTGCCGTCCGCGGTAAGGTCAGGATTATTCAATATCGCTATGTGACGATAGCTGTCCGTAGGGTAGAGGGACACGCCATACTTCTTCATCGCCGCGCTGAACGCGGTATCTTCAGCTAAATCTTCGGCAAGTTTACGCGCGCCGACGCCGTCAATCCCGCCCGCTGAGTGAGATTTCATTCTGCCGTCTGCAACAGATGCCATATTACACCGGAACGCCATAGCGCCATCCGGAACCGCAACGCCTTGGTCGGCGGCTTCCAACGGAGCGCGTCCGAAATAGTATTGAGCCGCGCCGCAGCCGAATATGGTCATGATAGCGACATCGCTGCCCGGGGCTAGACCGTCCGGACACGTTTTGACCGTACCAAACTCCGCGCTGTTTGCCAGCGCGTCAATGTTAGGTTTTACCGAAACTTCCAATGGTGTCTTGCCGCCAAGCTCGGTAACCGGCAAGTCCGCCATTCCGTCTCCGATAAATAAAATGTATTTCACTGCATCACTCCTATTTCATAATTAAATTAACAAGTTTATTTTTAACCACGATAGACTTGACCAACGTCAGCCCGTCCGCGATTTTAAGGATTTTTTCATTGCGCATCGCCGCGGCGACAACTTCCTCGTCATCGGAATCGGTCGGCATAGTAATTGTAGTTTTCAGCTTGCCGCCAACCTGAACGGCTATGGTTTTTTCGCTCTCGACCATCTTAGCCGGGTCGAATTCGACCCACTGCTGCTCCGCAGCCGCGCCGGGCAGCCCGAGCTTCGACCATAACTCCTGAGCGGTTTGGGGAGCGAACGGAGACAGAATTGTCAGCAGGATCCGCAAATCTTCAAGTGACGCGCCTTTGTCCGAAAGCTCATTGAGCAGAGTCATCATTTGCGCGATAGCAGTATTGAATTTGAGTTGTTCAATATCGTCGCCGACCTTTTTTATGGTTTTGTGCAAAGTGCGCTCACATACCGAATTGGAGATAAGCGGCTTATTCGTCAGACCCACAACGCGGTCGAGGAAACGGCGGCAACCCTTAACCGCATTGCTGTTCCAGTTCGCGGTTTGCTCAAAATCGCCTATAAACATAATGTAAAGCCTGAGTGTGTCCGCGCCGTACTCCGCGATTACGTCGTCGGGATTGACAACATTCCCTCGGGATTTGGACATTTTTTGCCCGTCTTCACCAAGTATCATACCCTGAGATGTGCGCTTGGCATAGGGTTCTTTGGTCGGCACAATGCCGATGTCATAGAGGAATTTGTGCCAGAAGCGCGAATACAGCAAGTGCAATGTGGTATGCTCCATCCCGCCGTTGTACCAGTCAACCTGATTCCAATACCTGATTGCGTCCGGGTCGACAAGAGCGGTATCACAGTCGGGCGACATATAGCGCAGATAGTACCAACTGGAACCCGCCCACTGCGGCATAGTATCAGTTTCGCGTTTAGCCGCCGCGCCGCATTTCGGGCAAGTGGTGTTAACCCAGTCAGTTATAGAGGCAAGCGGACTTTCGCCGCTATCCGTAGGCTCATAGCTTTCCACCTCGGGCAGAAGAAGCGGCAAATCGCTTTCGTCAATCGGCACATATCCGCAATGCTCGCAGTACACGATAGGAATCGGTTCGCCCCAGTAGCGCTGCCGACTGAACACCCAGTCGCGGAGTTTGTAATTCACCTTCTCCTCGCCGATTCCGTTTTCGGTCAGCCACGCAATCATTTTAGTCTTTGCTTCTGTTACGCGCATACCGTTGATGAATCCGCTGTTCACCGCAATGCCGTCGCCGGTGTACGCGGCTTCGGATATTTTGCCGCCGGAAATCACCTCGGTCATCGGAAGTCCGAACTTCCGCGCAAACTCCCAGTCGCGCTCATCGTGAGCCGGAACTGCCATAATCGCGCCGGTTCCGTATGTTGACAGCACATAGTCGGCAATAAAAACGGGAATTTCCGTATTTGTGACAGGGTTAACCGCCTTTATGCCCTTCAACTCGACACCCGTCTTGACCTTGTTCAGTTCACCGCGCTCAAAATCAGACTTTTTCGCCGCCTCCGACTGATAGGCTTGAACCTCATCCAAATTCTCAATATGCGGCGCAAGACCCTCCAAAACCGCGTGTTCCGGCGATACAACCATATATGTAGCACCGAACAGCGTATCAGGGCGGGTAGTGTAGACTTTAATCTCGCCGCCGACGTTGAGCTTGAAGCCTAACTCCGCTCCGTAAGATTTTCCAATCCAGTTTTTCTGCTGCGTTTTGACGCGCTCAATGTAGTCAACCTCGTCCAGGTCGTCAATAAGGCGCTCGGCGTACTCGGTAATTTTGAGCATCCACTGAGATTTTTCCTTACGCACGACCTCACTTCCGCAGCGCTCGCAAACACCATCGACTACTTCCTCGTTGGCGAGTACGCATTTGCAACCGGTACACCAATTTACCGGCATCTTAGTTTTGTAGGCGAGTCCGCGCTTGAACATCTGTACAAAAATCCACTGCGTCCACTTATAGTAGCTTGGGTCGGTAGTGTTGACCTCGCGCTCCCAATCGAAAGAGTACAAAAGCGACTTAGCTTGCTCGCGGAAATGGTTTATATTGTCAGCCGTGACATCACGCGGGTGTACACGGTTCTTTATAGCGTAATTCTCGGTAGGAAGTCCGAACGCGTCCCAACCGATCGGGAAAAGTACGTCATATCCCTCCATTCTGCGCTTACGCGCAATAATATCCATAGCCGTAAACGGACGCGTATGCCCAACATGAAGCCCGTTTCCGGACGGATACGGGAACTCTATAAGCGCGTAGTATTTGGGTTTACTTGACATATATCCTCCGAACCGGTTAATAAGCGGCAATCACCCGCAAGCAACACATACCGGCAAGACTTTGCCGATCATTTTCTGCTGTTTTCGTATTATATCAGCCAAACATCTGTTTGTCAAGAGGCAAATTGTGACGTCGGCAAGCAAGCGAACACTTCCGGAATAGTTTCCATTCTATGCGGAATACAGCGGACAAGCCGCAGCGGAGGAGTTTTCGCTCCCCCGCCCTGCTTATGTCCGCACCGTTCAAATCGCGAATCGCGTCCTTACTCCGCTGTGTACCTTTTCAGAATCGCCGCGACCTCGCTGCGCTTGACGTCGTCGCCCGGGCGAAGTCCGCTCGCGTCGCCTTGCAGTATCCCGCGCCCGACCGCCCACGCGACCGCCTCTCGCGCCCAGTCGGAGATTTGCGCGGAGTCCGTGTAGCCGGAGAGGTTTC
>JAITKN010000096.1 GCA_031278415.1 Oscillospiraceae bacterium | reverse complement strand
GTCCCGTTTCGTCCGCCGTTTCCTGTTCGAATATTCTATGTCTGTAAAGCTCATCTGTCTCATTTGTTCTCTCCTCCTGCCGCTTGCTATTATACACCTTTAGCGCGGTTATTGCAATCGCTTTTGCGAATTATTCAGCGGTTACTTAAAGCGTTTGCCGTGCGATTGTTACCCATGTATTGTAACACAACAAATTTTTCATCATCACGGTCGTTTCATAAAATTGGTTACTACTCAGCTGCCCTGAAAAGAGCGGCTATGGATTCAGGGTCAAAGCCATTTTCTTTTAGGGCGGCATTCGCGCCGCTGTTCGCGAACCTCGACCAGAATTATATCCGAACCGATACGCGTAATGCGCTCCCACGGAATGATGTAATCATCCTCGCGCCCCAATAACCCGAAGAATTTCGCCGGACCGGGTACCACAAGCGCAAGCAAGCGTCCGTCAACGATGTTGAGAATAACATCGTCAACGTAGCCGAGTCTCTGACCATCGCAAATATTTATGATCTCCTTGCAGCTTAAATCCGCTAATCTGCTTTCCATTCTAACCCTCCCGGAATGGTACTGAACTACGTTTACGCGCCAATACTTTTTTGATAATATCTGATAATAAATGTATTGACGCGAAGGGCAATATATGCTATGATGGTAACGTAAATAATGTATGGAGGGACAAAGAAATGCTTATCAAAGAGGTAACGATTAAGAACGCTATCGGATTGTATGCGCGTCCGGCAACGTTCTTTATTCAAAAAGCTAACGAATTCAAATGCATAGTCTATCTGGAGTATGGCTCAAAAAGGGTCAACGCGAAGAGCTTACTTGGCGTGCTGTCATTGGGGATAGCTTCCGGAGAGAAGATGAACATTATCGCCGACGGCGATGACGAAAACGATGCTATGTCCGCATTGGTGTCGATGATCGAAAAGGATTTCAAAGAAGAGTAAGTTATGGATGTAGTCGCATTAGGCGAGTTGCTTATTGATTTTACAAGCGCGGGAGAATCATCCGGACACTCGGCGATGTTTGAGCGCCATCCCGGAGGAGCTCCCGCGAATGTTGCCGTGGGCTGCCGCCGACTCGGCTTGAGAACCGCGTTTATCGGCAAGGTCGGCAATGACGTCCACGGCAGCTTTCTGCGGAAGGTTTTGGAACAAGAGGGCGTCGACTGCCGCAATCTGATGATCGACCGCGCAGCTCCGACTCCGCTTGCGTTTGCGATGCTTTCGCCGGATGGCGAGCGGGAGTTCTCTTTCGCCCGATTCCATTCAGCGGACACCAGACTGACGGCGGACGAACCGGACTTCGCGCTGATAAAATCCGCCAAGATTCTGCATGTCGGTACGCTGTCTATGTCCGCCGAACCATCGCGATCCGCGACATTGGCGGCACTGGGATGCGCAAAAGCGAACGGGGTTACGGTTTCACTCGATATCAATTATCGCGCTCCGCTTTGGAGCGGTACTGATAAATTCGCCGCGGCGGTGTGTGAACTGATGCCGTACACGGACTTATTAAAGATGTCCGAGGAAGATTTGCACGCGCTCGGCGGAATCGGATTCATAACGGAGCTTCCTAAGTTCGGGATTATCACATGCGGCGCAAAGGGCGCGTGGATAGTAGTACGCGACGGTATCGCGCTGCCGGAGGAAGAACAGACATTCATTCCCGCGGTTAAGGTCGACGATGTCGCTGACACAACCGGCGCGGGCGACGCCTTCTGGGCGGCGGCGCTGTACGAATACATTACATACGGACAGATAACCGGCGAACTCGCGGCGAAAGCCGGCGCGGCGGCGACGCAAAAGCGCGGCGCCATTCCCGCTTTGCCGACGCTTGCGGATTTACAATAGCGCCCGGGGAATAAAATGGATAAATTAATTTATGATAAAACCGGCCGGCTGCTTTTCACCAAAGAGATGAAAAGCCACCGGACGCTCCTTATACCGAATATGCTGCCCTTGCACGGCGAAATTATAGCCAATTGCCTGCGTCTGCACGGTTATAAATGCGAAATTCTGACGACCTCGCACGCCGCCATTAAAGAACAGGGCTTACGGTATGTCCATAACGATACCTGCTATCCCGCTTTGCTTGTGATAGGTCAGTTTATTGACGCGCTGAAATCCGGCGGATATAAACGTGAAGACACCGCGCTGCTGATTACACAGACGGGCGGAGGCTGCCGGGCAAGCAATTATATTCACCTGCTGCGCAAGGCTTTGAAGAAGGCAGGGTACGATGATATTCCGGTGGTATCTCTTAATCTCAGCGGATTGGAGGGCAACCCGGGGTTTAAGATGTCTCTTACGCTTCTGAGGCAGTTCATTTACGCCATTATGTACGGTGATATTCTCCTGCTGCTGTCTAATCAGAGCAGACCGTATGAAATCAACCGCGGCGATACGGACAAACTGGTTCAAGGGTGGTACGGCAAGCTGACGGAAATATTCAAAAAGCCGAAGAATTTGACGTTCAAGCGAATGCGGGAGAACTTCAAAATCATCGTCAGGGACTTCGAGCGCCTTCCGCGGTCGCAAGAACGCAAGGTTCGCGTTGGAATAGTCGGAGAGATTTACGTTAAATATTCGCCGCTCGGCAACAACGACTTGGAGGCGTACCTCTTGAAAGAGGGCGCAGAGCCCGTGGTGCCCGGACTTGCGGACTTCCTTATCTTCAAGATCGATAATCGCGACGCGGATGTTAATCTTTACGGCGGTCTATGGCTTAAACAGAGAGTTGCGAGGCTTCTGAAAAACTATTTCAAGAAGTGCCAGAACGCAATGGTTGAAGCCATAGAGCAGTCGGAATTCCGCGCGCCGTCGCGCTTTGAAAAAATCAAGGAGCTTGCGATGAAATATCTTGGCGAGGGCAACAAAATGGGCGAAGGGTGGCTGCTTACGGGTGAAATGTTGGAACTTATCCACGAGGGTATTCCCAACATAGTATGCACTCAGCCATTCGGCTGTCTGCCTAATCACATTGTCGGCAAAGGAATGATCCGCGCTCTCAAAACCGACCATCCGGAAGCGAACATAGTCGCAATTGACTATGATCCGGGGGCCACAAAAATAAATCAGGAGAACCGCGTTAAACTTATGCTGTCAAACGCGGCGCTGGCAGTCGATAGTTAGCAGTTGAGAGTTAACAGTTGAGAGTTAACTGCTAACTATCAACTGTTAACTGCTTGCGCCGCGTATTTGTCTGCGGCGACTCGCCGCTGGTCCGAGTGACAGGATTTGAACCTGCGGCCTCTTGACCCCCAGTCAAGCGCGCTACCGGCTGCGCCACACCCGGACGACCCTACCGCAACACATTATATTCGCTCTCGCGGCATTTGTCAAGCATTTTTTTGACGAGAGCCGAGTCGGCGGCAGGGAACTTTGACATTTAACAGTTTTTCATATTTTTTGCGTTTTTAGGAGAGAGTAAGCGTCAAACTCGGTCGGGACGCCGTCATTCGTCAATTTTGCCATAACATTGGCGAAAACAGAGCCTTAATTTCGTGCAATTTTTGTTTGAAGAAAACTATTGCTGTTTTGGACGCCGTCATTCGTAGATTTTGACACAATATTAGCGAAAATCGAGCGTTAATTTCGTACAATTTTTATTTGCAAAAAGTATTGACAGTCTCCGGATGGTGTGGTATAGTGTGGTTGTAAAAATTAATGCGCTGCCGTTCGCGGCAGGGAAATGCGGTTAAATTCCGCGCTGTCGAGCAACCGTAAAGCCCGGCTCCGCAAGGAGCAAAGGGAAGAGTCGGATCGGGAACGAACTGTCACGCTCGTAAATCGGACAGTTCACACGCCAAGGCTGCAGCCACGCGATGCTGAGGCAAAGGGTTCGCCCCGAATGTTGCTCGAAACGTTCAGGGGCTTTTTTGTGTGCGGAAAGCGAACCTCAAACCGTCGGTGAAAATCAACACGGCAATTTTCGGCGAAACTACGCCGCAATGTAAAGGAGGGTATTCAAATGAATATGGCAAGATCGGGTACTTGTCAGCGGAGCGGAGACGTTTCCGGCGCGTCTGCGCTCCTAGAGCGAACCTAAGTCGGCACGAAACCAACCCCGCACGAAAACCTAACCCCGCACGGAACCTAACCCCGCACGAAACCTAACCCCGCACGAAAATCTATTGAAAGGGAACAAAATGAACAAATTCACGATTCGGAAACTCTTAGCCATCGTCTTTGCTGTCGTACTTGTGTTGGCGCTTGCCCTCACGGCGCTCGCCGCGTGGCCGAGCTTCCAGAACGATAACAGCAACAACGGCGTAATAACCAACGGCACACCGCCGACGGCAACGCCGACTACGGTCATATCTAACGGTTTGACCACGAACAACCCCGGAGGAGCGGTATACACCGGAATAGACGCGGCGTCGGTAATCAACGGCGGGACGGTCTACACGGTATACAACGGGGGAGTAGCGGGCTCGAACGCGATAGGCGGCGCTCGGCTGGCCATAACGGACTTGGCGACGGGCGCGTCGCGCAACATCCAGTTGGATGCTCAAGCGGACAACGTCTCACAGCTCTCAACGCCGTACCTTGACACGGGAACAGGCACTCTTTACGCGCTTACAACTCGCGGCGGCGGTGTATCGTCGGTTTGGGCTTTGTGGGCGGTGACAAATCTTAGTGGCGCGACGCCGAATGTTCGGCAAATCGCAAATGGTCAGTGGCAGGCAAACACTCCGATTACTCCGAACACCAACGTCAACGCTGCTTACATCTACTTTGGAACGTGGAGCACAGACGCTAATTACACCGGAGTGGGTGACGGCGCATATTATCAGTTTGATACATCTACAGGAACATTGACGCAATTCAAACCGGTAGAAGGGGATGATTTCTACGGAGCCGGAGCCGCGATTGTTCCCGTGAACAACGCGAACTATGTCGTGTTCGGAAGCGATGGATACCGAGCTAATTTGGCGAGTATCTACGTTCAGCCTGTGGGAGCAAATTTTGCGACCAGCGCGAATGTGATTCCGATGTCGTCGCGGTACTCGACTGATAAGATTCGTTCGAGCGTGGCGCACGACGCGAACAGTAGGGCACTGTACTTCACCAGCAGGACGGCGGCTTCGGGGACGTACACAGGCGAGGTGTGGCAACTGCCGATCAACTCCTTGCTGACGGCGGGTAATCTGGGAACCCTGGCGACGGCCGCGTCATTAGGCAATTACGCGTCGACCTCGACGCCGGTTATCTCTGAAAACGGCTACGTCTACATCGGCTATTACTACTATAACGCCAGTTTTGTCGGCAACGGCGGCGTGGCGGGTATATTGGCGGCCAATTTCCAGACCGGATCGCTGTTCGACGTGTACGGCAACGGCATTAGCGGAACGGGTACCGCCGGAGACCCGGTGCAGTCCAGCGCTATTGTGTCCTCCGGGGTAGATCCGGATACCGAACTTCCTATAGATTATATCTACTTTACGACGAACTCGGCGAGTGGAAAAGGTTATGCGTATAGCTATACGGAAAACTCTAAGATACCGCGTGTCGGGGTTGTCGCTTCGCTTTGGTCGGCGGGCGGCACAAGCGGTAATCCTTACGCAGTACAAGGGTTTGCGTCGGACAGCGGGTATCTTGTGTATGGTGACGACGGCAATAATCTGTACATAATGAAATAGTAGCAACAGAACAGAAAAAAATAAAATGAAAGGAGGGTGAGGGTACTCCGTGACCCTCGCCCAAGGTGAGAGGGTACTTGCGAGTACCCTCTCACTTTTATGAAGAAAAGAGTCCTTTCTGTTTTGTTGGTTTTGATACTGTGTTTATCGTTGGTGCCAACGTTTAACCGGATTGCTCGCGCCGCCTCGGTGACACTCACAATTGAAGTTGATGAAGGGGTTGTGTTCAAACAAGGTAACTATGCGTCGGCATACTTGGGAGGTCAGAGTTCACCATATACTATAGATACAACTAAAGCCACTAGAATAGAATTCGAGCTTTCCGGCACCAATTTTAGCGGCGTTACAATCAATGGAACGCTTCTTACAAAAATGGTGCCTGATACAACCAAATGGCCTCTCAATCTGTCTGGCAGTTCCGTTTCTGGCAACGATAACGACACAGCGATATTGACCGGACAGCGGTACGACGGCGTAACTATATACCGAGCCGGTACCGGAATTCTGAATATCTACGCTATGGCTAACCATATATCGAAGGATATAGTCATCCGATTTTGCGGCGCTCCTGCCAGTACTTTCGAGCTCGATGGGGTTGATTGTGCCAATGGGGATTTTGAAATTTATTCAACTGCGACCGAAAACCAATACCTCCTCACGGCGGTGCCTGAGTCGGGGTATATGTTCGAGCATTGGGAGTACCGCACCGCGAAAGACGACTACGGTGCTTACACGGGCGACTATATGATAGACGCCGCGTCGCACTATCAGGATTCATACGAGGTAACTCTGACGGAGGACCGCGAGTACCGCGCGGTGTTCGCGCCGTGGCAGATAATCCTAACCGGGGATAAGGCGGTGACGGTCGAGGCGGCGGAGGGCGCGGAGGGCGGCGGACTGCATTGGAGAGACCCTCCGGTGAACGAATCGGTTCGCGCGGGCGAAGACGTCATAATATACCTTGACGCGCTGTTCCGGCCAAAGCTGGATTATCATGATCCAAAAAACGGCACGCCCACCGTTCGGCTTTACAGGTCGGTAGACGGGGTAGCCGAAACCGAACCGATAGCGGTCGGTCAACAAAATTTCCTACAAGGCTTCGATTCCACGCAGGCGTGGCGGGTGTTCATAGTCGTTCCGAACGCGCCGGAGCTGACGGAAGTCAAGATAGAGGTTCAGTTAGGCGATCTGGGGTTGGTGTCGAGTAAAATTGTTATGCTCGAAACTCCGATCGCGCCCGACGCTTTGGCGGCTGACCGCGCGTCGGCGCTTGAGGCGCTTGACACGGCTATGCTTTGGGTGTATGAGTCGGCGCGGTACAAGGAAAGCGCGGTAGTGAAGTCGGTCGTCGCGAACACATATCAGCAAGCGTACGCAGCAATCGATGCGGTCGAGCCGGAGGATGGCGGCGCGGCAAAGATAACGGAACTGAAAGACGCGGCGCTGACCGAATTGGCCGGAGCGATCAATTCCGAAACGGACGAAGAACTGCTGGGCAAGCTTGGCGCGACTATAACGGTGGCGGTGACGGCGGAAGTGTTCACATCGTTGAGGAGCGAGCCGCACTACATCATCGAGCCGACGCTGTTGGTTGTGCCTGTCGGCACAAAGGCGATGCCGGTTATCTGGCGCGCTTTGGAGGAAAAATATCCGCCCGCCGAAATCGGTGACCTGCCGTACAACAGCGGCGGCAACTATCTTGTCAGCATGTACGATCCGTTGCTGGGCGGGAGCACGGGCGAGTTCAGCGAAAGCGCGCAGGGCGGCTGGATGTACTGCGTAAACAATTGGTTCCCGAACTACGGCGCGGGCGTGTACGAGCTGAAAGACGGCGATGTAATGCGGTGGCAGGTAACGCAAAGTCTTGGTTCGGACATTAATGGTAAAACTAATCGTGATAGCTTGATATGGAAAGTCGCGGAGATCAACCGCGACGGCAACAGGGAAGCCTACGGCGCGGCGTACACGAACGCGATGAGCGTCCTGATGGATCTTGACTGCGCGGGCGCCAACGTAACGTCGGCGTTGGCAGCGCTGAACACCGCGCTGGACGGCGTTACGGGTACGGAAGCGCTCATAGCGGCGATCGGCGCGGTCGGGGTCGACAGCGGCGACGCGATCAGCGCGGCGCGTAGTGCTTATGACACGCTGACGGATGCTCAAAAGGTACAAATAAGCAACTACACCGTGTTGGAGGCGGCAGAGAGCGCGTTCGCGGCATTGACCCCGGTTATAGCCGTAATAGAGCAAATCAACGCAATCGGCACAGTAACGCCGGAAAGCGGCGCAGCGATTAACTCCGCCCGAAGCGCGTACAACGCTCTGACAGCGGCTCAAAAGGGCTCGGTTTCAAACTATGCAACCCTGACGGCGGCGGAATTGGCGTATAACAAACTCTCATCAAGCGACAGCGATTACGCGCCGAAATTGGCCTCAGCGCTGACCTATATAAGCAAAGAGGTTACAAACCCCGAAAGCATGTCTACCGGCGGCGAGTGGGCAGTTCTGGCACTCGTCCGCGGCGGCATCGTATCACCCTCCGACGCGTGGGCGAAAACCTATACGGCAAACGTCAAGACACTGCTTGCAACGAATGGGCTTGATGGTATAGCGTCGAGCAGATTCACGGAGTATTCGCGCATAATAATCGGGTTGTCCACAGTTGGGGTTGACGCCGGAAAAATTACATTCGGCGGCGAGGTCTATGATCTGCTGTCCAAACTGACTGAATACGACAACATTCTAAAACAAGGCATAAACGGTCCGACATATGCGCTTATCGCGCTGGACACTAAGCCGTATCTGCCGACAAACACAGAAATACGCAAGAAGTACGTTGACTATATCCTCGCATCTCAACATAATGACGGCGGTTGGGATTTAAACCCTGACAAGACACTTGCGTCCGATGTGGATATAACCGCAATGGCGATTCAGGCACTCGCGCAGTATAAATCGCAGCCTAATGTTAAAGCTGCAATTGATAAGGGGCTTGCCGCGCTGAAAGCTTTGCAGGACAAAGATACCGGCGGCTTTTACAGTTGGGGAACCTATAACTCTGAGAGTACGGCGCAGGTACTGGTCGCGTTAGCCGCGCTCGGCATAGACCCCGCAAGTGAGAAGTGGTCGGTCGGAGTTGGCAAGAACCTTAACCCGCTGACTGCTCTGCTGACATTCTACGACGCGGATACCGGAGGATTTAAGCACACACCGAGCGATGATGTAAATCTTATGGCAACCGAACAGGCGGCGTACGCGCTTGTTGCGTACACCAGGTTCAAGAACGGTCAACCTAGGCTCTATGCTATGACCGACGTGCTGTTTGAGGTTCCGGTGAACAAGACGAATCTGGAGGCGGCTCTGACGGCGGCAAATGAATTGGATGAAACGGACTACACAAGCGCAAGTTGGGAGCTGTTTGACGCCGCTAAATCGGCATCGGAGAGCGTGAACTCAGACGTCAACGCGGCACAGGAGGATATTGACGCTGCGAACAAATCGTTGCTGACAGCGTTGCTGAATCTTGTTACGGTACCGGATAAGACGTTGCTTGAGGCCGCTATCGCGCTGATGCCGCAATCATCGGAAGACTACACGGCTGATAGTTGGACGGCTTCCAAAATCGCGGTATCTTCATTCGGCGCAACTGCAACTATGGAAAAGCAGAATGCGACGCAGTCCGAGATAGACGATGCGGCGAACAAGCTGCTCGCGTCAATTGGCGCTTTGGAGCGCAAGCCTGACCCCACGATACTCGAAGCGCTTACAACCGCGCTTAATGACGCGATAACCGATTTGGCAAGTGAAATTGAAGCGGATATTCAAAATTCGGACGCGTTAGAGGCGCAGATAGAAACGGCTTTGACCTCTGCGGGAACCGCAAGCTCGCAAGCCGATGTTGAAACCGCGAAAACGGCGCTTGTCTGCGCGATTAGAAACCTGACACTTCAAGATAGCGACTCAATCATAACGGCTAAGCTGAAATTAACCATTGCGGCGGCCGGCGCGTTGCTGAAAGGTAATGTTGCTTATACCGCCGAAAGCAGGGGCGTGTTGCAACAACATCTGACGAACGCGCAGAATCTGTTAGCAGACATTCAGCCTCAAGCTATGCAAGCGTTAGATGGCGATAGCGCGACCCAAGACGATGTGAATGTCGCTACGGACGCTATGCTTAACGCAATAGACGGACTAACGCTTGCGGCTGATACAACAAGGTTGAGCGCGGCAATTACGCAGGGCGAGAGTTTTGCGGATTCGCTTGACAACTATGTGAACGGAACTGCGGTTGCTGACGCGCTGTCAATCGCAAAGACGGTACTGGCTGACGCTGATGCGCGGCAGTCCGAGACCGACGCGGCGGCACTCGCGCTCCGCAAGGCGATTAACGGATTGCGTAAACAAAGCGCGGTTGTCGGTGCGGCAATTGCGATTGCGGACGCCATTGGAGATGAGGCTACTAAGGCGGCATTAGAGGAAGCGGAGGCAAACGGAACGATTAATGACGCGTTGGCGAGCGCTATTGACGCGCTTGCGAAAGCGTCCGTGGCGGCGGTTGACAAATCGGAACTTGATGCGGTAATTTCGGTTGCGGTCGGTAAGAATCGCGCTGACTATATAACCGCCGGTTGGACGCCTTTTGCGCAAGCCTTAGCGGACGCACAAGCGGTCGCGTTGAACGAAGATGCAACACAGAACGCTGTTGACGCCGCAACGCTTGCGCTAAGTTCGGCTATTTCCGCTCTTGAAAAGTTAGGTGCCGACTCCGGCAGAATCGACTATGACGACGATGAGAAGCCGCGTCCGAGCGTCTCCGGCGGCGGCGGAACTTCCGCAACGCCGACGCCTACGCCTACGCCGACACCGAGCGCGGTTCCCGAGGATGACGCGACAGCGAAGTCCGGCGTAACAATCACCGCCGAGACGATCGGCGAGGTCTACGGCGATGTGCGCGAGACGAGTTGGTACGCGCCCGACGTAGCCATCGTGACGGCGCAGGGACTGATGATGGGCACGGGCGACACCGGACCATTCGCGTCCGAGGACGCGACGACTCGAGCCGAATGGGTAACGATTCTGGCGCGGCTCGAGGACGCGCCCGCCGCGAACGAGAACTCGAGTCCGTGGTATCAAGCGGTACTCGATTGGGCGACCGCCGAGGGTCTCACGGACGGCGCAAACCCGACCGCTTCGATCACGCGTGAGCAGCTCGTTACGATCCTGTGGCGATACGCCGGGGAACCCGACGCCTATGTAGGGGGCGGCGTCCCCGACGCCCCGCAAGGCTCCGGCGTCCCCGACGCCCCGCAAAACAGAAACATCTCCGGCGTCCCCGACGCCCCGCAAAGCAGAAACCTCTCCGGCTACACGGACGCCGCGCAAATCTCCGACTGGGCGCGAGAGGCGGTCGCGTGGGCGATCGAGCGCGGCATACTGCAAGGCGACGCGAACGGGCTTCGTCCGCGTGACGACGTCAAACGCAGCGAGGTCGCGGCGATCCTTCGGCGATACATTGAGGGCTAACGCGAACACGACAGTGCGTGTAAATCAGCAGGGCGGGGGAGTGAAAACTCCTCCGCCCTGCGCGTTCGGGGTGATACGGCGTGTCCGAACCCCAATAAAACCCTATGCTGACATACCGTTCCCGCTACTTGGGGAGCGGAGCTTTTTTATTCGCCAAGCGCAAAATGGCTTTCTCGGCAAGATTGCGCAACAGATACAGCGGATTATTCAGGGAAATAGGTCTTACCAATATTGACGTACAACCGCTATTATTTGCTCCGAGCGTATCGGTGAACAGTTGGTCGCCGACTAACGCCGCAGTACGCGGAGTCGCCTTGCAGGCGCGTATAGCCAACAGTATGTTATCTGTACGCGGCTTGCGGGCGTGTTTAATGTACCCCGCGCCGAATTGCCGCGCAAACAACTCCGCGCGAGGCTTCTTTGTGTTTGATACAATAAATATGGTTATACCGGCCGCGTTGAGAGTCTCTTTCCAGTTAATCAGTTCACGACTCGGCGGTTTGCCGCCGTAAGGCGCAAGCGTGTTGTCCAGGTCGCACAGCAGCAGAACAATGCCGCGAGACTTCAAAAACTCTGCGGTAATATCAAAAACTCCGTCGAAAATATAGTCCGGTTTAAGTTTGTCAAACATAAATAATTATCCGTAACAAAAAGCGAGAAGCGAACAACAGTCCGCTCCCCGCAAAATCTTCAACCATCGTTACACCTTAGTTCATCGGCAGATAGTAATCCGCGGGACGAGTCTTCAGCTCAAACGCTTGCACCGCAATCCCTACAATCGCAACCAGCAAAACCAAAATACTTGCCGCAAACTGCAGCGCGTAACTGTATGAATACTGAGGCGAATACCACGATATTATCCGGCTCCCCAGCGAACCGATAATACCGCAAATCCCAAAGGCGAGCGGGAACAACTGCGTCAGTATACCGCGCTTTTTCCAGCACAGTAACAGACCAACCAATCCGAATATAATCTGTAATAGTGTCGGACAGATGTTCCACATCCTGATAAAGCGCGGAACGGTGTCAACATCACTATGGTCAATGTCCGCAAGGCTGTTCTTGCCCGAAGTTTTGATATCACGATACCGCCTCATCGTAGACGTACCGTCCTCATTGTCAATCCAGAATAAACTGTGATACGGAGCATTCTTAGCTTTTGAACCCTCATATTCCATTTTCACCAAAATCTGCGGGTAGTTATACGGGAACAGGATGTACTGCCACAGACTATAGCGCGTCGGATAGTCACGAACCTCATCGCGCCCGTTAAGCGCTTTAAGCGTATCGTTGCCGCGATAGAATTGGCTGACAGCCTCGAACTCCCCGATATAACTGTTCGTAGTTTCGTCCCAGTACGCGCCGTCAACGGCAACAAACTTAAGAGGACCCTTGCTCGGGTCAATGCCGAAACTAACATCCGCATCGTAGTTAAAGTACGGAAAGAGCCAAGTCAAAAACGTAATGATAATACAGATGGCAGAAACTCCCCTGAAAATCGGAGCCAAGCGCAAAGATGTGTCGCGATCCATTTATATATCTCCCTTCGGTTATCGTCTAAAGCTTTGTTTTCCTTATTATAAACCCGTATAATATGCTTGTCAAGCATTTTTTTCAAATTCAGCTAAATTTGGGAAATTGCATTTTCGTACCCCCGCTTAGGGAATGGACAATCGGTTAATTGATTTGCCTACTGTTACTACTATTTGTAATTACGTTCCACGGCAATTGAGGGCTTGACAACATCATTGTCAAGTGTTATAATGGTGAAAAAACTTTCAGGAGGACACTACATTATGAACGCACCTGTAAACCCATTTGAAGTCTGGGGAAAGGAAAGCCCCGACACGATGAAAGCATTCTTCCAGTACGCGGGAGACATTCAGAAGGCCTGCGGTCTGGACGACAAGACTTTCCAACTCTGCTACATCGCGATTCAGGCACATCGAGGGGGATTGGGCAGCGTCGGCGGACACGCGGCATTCGCCAAGAAAGCGGGCGCGACGAAGCAGGAAGTACTCGGCGCGGTACTTGTAACGCTGATGACCAGCGGTATCAACGGGGTTTCGGACGCGTTGGCGATCGCGGCAAACGCGTACGATAACGCTCCGGAATAACTCACTATCGCTGCGGAGGCGAGTTCGGCTCACCTCCGCACGCTGCGTTTGACGTTCTATGACTCTTATTCCGAACAACAAAGAACTTCGACCGTTAAACCACTATGCCACGCGGTACCGCCAATTGAACGCGGAGGAAATACGTGCGCGTACCCGCGTCGGCATCGGCGATGGCGAGTTGATTTTGCGTTTCTTGTGCCAAACTGTAAGAATCTCCGCTCCGACCGCCGCGGAGCGATTCTTTACTGTTCCGGAACTGCCAAACACAGAGCAGATACTCTTACTGCGCTACTTGTTAGAGGGCAGATACTCCGAACCGACGGGCGGCTTTTTGGCGTTTCGGGAGTTCCCGAAAGCGGCTGTGTACAACACTACTTTTCAAGGCAGATGCGTTAAGCGATTCACCTACGCGTTTGCCGACAACATCGGCAAGTGGTCGGAACTGATGACGCGGCTCGGCGCGGACGCGATATTCGGGTTCGGCGACGCGGCGTTCGACTGGGCGCTTCTGCCGGGTCTGACGGTTCGTTTCATCTTGTGGGAGGGCGACTTGGACGACGCTATCGCGCCGGCGGGACGAATCCTTTTCAGCGATAATTTTGTAACCGCGTTTTCCGCGGAGGACTTAGCGGTTATCGGAGATATAACAATCAGCCGAATGAAAGCAGCCGGTTAGGCGCTGCGGAAGCGAGGTGACTGACTATGCGCGGAGATGAGCACGAACACGAGAATCCGGACGAACACAAGCACGAACACGAGCACGAACACGACAATATGCACACGCATGCACATACGCATACTGAAACTAAGCGCGTGCTTAATCGTCTTGCGCGGCTTACCGGGCACTTGAAGTCCGTGAGCCGAATGGTAGAGGACGGGCGCGATTGCAGCGAGGTTCTGCTCCAAATCGCGGCGGTTCGCAGTGCGCTCACCGGTGTTTCTAAAATTATTCTCAAAGACCATATTAAACATTGCCTGGCGGACGCCGCCGCAACGGGCGATATGGAAACTTTTGATATGCTCAATGACGCTATTGAGAAATTCCTGTGACCTATGGATATGGAAAAGGAAGGATACGTTTGCGGAGCGGACGAATCCGGTCGAGGGCCGCTTGCCGGTGATGTCTATGCCGCCGCGGTTATACTGCCGGAGCGATACGAGCTGCCGAAACTCAATGACAGCAAAAAGCTTACCGCGAAACAGCGCGAGAAACTTTACGGACTTATCACCGGGCAGGCGATAGCTTGGGCTGTCGGTACGGCAAGCGTGGACGAGATTGAGCGGCTTAATATACTCCGCGCCGCGCAGCTGGCGATGAACCGCGCAATCGCGGCTCTTGATCCCGCGCCTGTTTACGCGCTTATTGACGGCAACAGCGTTGCCTACATAGACATTCCCTCAGAACCGATCATTGGCGGCGACGCTGAAATACCGGCTATCGCCGCCGCGTCAATTATCGCTAAGGTATCGCGGGATAGGTATATGCTCACCCTTGACGAGCGGTACCCGCAGTACGGATTTGCCCGGCATAAGGGATACGGTACCAAGCTTCATTACGAGCGGCTTCGTGAGTTTGGGGTGTCGCCTGTACATCGTATGTCGTTTTTGAAGTCTTTAACAGGCGGACACAACTCTGAAAATTCCATTTCCGCTAAGTCAATCGGCGACTTTGGCGAGGACATTGCCGCTGAATATCTTATCAGCAAGGGCTGTACGCTTCTTGCGCGGAACTTTCGCGCGGAGTACGGCGAAATAGATATTATCGCGGTGGAGACGGATTACATTATATTCGCGGAGGTAAAAACCAGACGCGGTACGGGTTATGGTCGAGCGTCCGAGGCTGTGGATGGCCGCAAGCGCGAGAAAATCAGGCTTGCCGCGCAGGAGTGGCTTCTTCTGCACGAGACCGAACTTCAACCGCGCTTTGACATCATAGAAGTTTACCGCGGCGTGTCCGG
>JAITKN010000083.1 GCA_031278415.1 Oscillospiraceae bacterium | reverse complement strand
TTCCTATTGACAAACCTCAAATACTGTGTTAGAATAATAAATGTGGGCGGGGTTAACGTGTTTTTCTCTTTTTTCCTCCTTTAAATTAAACACCACGGAATGGTAATTCCGTGGTGTTTGTGAGAGTTTCCGAAACCACGGAATGGTATTCCGTGGCGTTCGAAGATCAAAGCGGACACTCTCAGAGGGCTGCTCGAAACGAGTGCCGTAATGGTAACCGCCCTTGCGTTTCGGTGTAAAACGCGGTTTTGCCGCTGTGAAGAGAGCAAGTTCGTCCGACGCTTTTGGAAGGCGCAAGATAGGACTCGGATACCATTGTTTTTGACTGTTGTCTTGAACACTTCAAAGATACCGGGTCAAACTCGCGGACAATATGTCCGCCGGGGGTCGATGCCGTAGGCATACACCCATAGGGAAGCCGAAAATGGACAACAAGCGGGAGCTGACACGCCGCTTTGCGCGACACGCCAATTGGTACATCCTGTTCGTTCAGACGCTGAAGGAGCAGGACGTTAGACTTCGCTTGACTGCCGCGCTTCCCGCCGACCAATACGTTGTTTTCCTCCCGACCAAGGTATTCGCCAAGAAGAAGGATGGCGAACGCATGTACGTGAGGAAGCCGATCTTCGCCGGATACGTATTTGTCGCGGCGGAGCAGGACGAAAGCGCTGTCTTTGCGGCGATCGATCCTCTGGTCAGGCGCGACGACAGAGTGTATCGGTTTCTGAGCGAGGTCAGAACGATAACTGACGAAGACGGGAAAGACCGGCTGCATTGGCATATCAGGCTGCCGGATCAAGACAAACTTCTGCTGGACACTTTGCTTGACGGCGACTATAACATCCCGGCATTTGACGCGATACGAGTCGGCGATCGCATCGAACTCGCGCCGGGTCACATTTTGGAGGGATTCGCAAACAACATCGTCCTGAAGTCCGTCAACAGGCATCGCGGCACCGGTATCATTGAGTTCGACCTCTTCGGCAAAACGCGCCGCGAAGAAGTCGCGCTGAATGTGACAGGGTAGCGGAGCAGTAATGCCGCTGTCAGGTCTTGCTTAAATGATACATTTGAACAAGACGCGGCTCCAATCCGAAAATTCGGAACAAAATCGGGTCAATTGAGGATATTTGAAATCGTGTCTCTGTCAATTTGTGGTAAAAGAATATCGGATATACGAAGGAATGAGCGGCTGTATATGCGCGGCCGATCTGCTTTCGCGGTGAAAACCGGGGTATTTGTTGAGGTATGTTTGTGAAATCGGCAATCGGGACATCACCCGTTGCTCCGCGGTCTGACGGGATGCCGAATGTACCGCTCGGCATCACATGTCCCGAAGCAGAACAGAAGGGGATACGTCACATGTCGATCTATAAGGCATACCGACCGACGCATACCGCGTCGCCGAATAAGCGGAAGCGCCGTTCCTTCTCCTTTGTATTTATAAGAAGTTTGCTGATCGCCGCCGCGATAACCTTGGCGTTCAACACGATGTTCGGGATCGCAATCGTATCGGGATCGTCCATGGAACCGGCTCTGTATGAGGGCGATGTGATTGTCTTTCGGAAGCTGTCAGGCTCCTATGAGCGAGGCGAGATTGTGCTGATAAAAACGGACGGCCGCGAAGATTACGTCAAGCGCATATGCGCTCTGCCGGGCGAGACTATCGCAATCGACGATGACAGCGGCGCTTTCTTGACAAACGGTAAAATACTGTACGAACCGTACATCTACGAAAAGACGTACAGCAAGCAGGAGATCGGTTATCCGCTCAGCCTTTCTCCGGACGAATATTTCGTAATGGGTGATCACAGAAGCGATTCCCGTGACTCCCGTAATTACGGCTCTGTAACGGAAGGGCAGATTGACGGAACCGCAATAATAATCATCAGGAAGGGATTTTGAAGTATGAAACACAGCATGGAGAAGCATGCAACTGAAAAAATAAATAGCCGTCAAGGCATTCTCCCGCTGGTGCTTACTATCTTATTGCTGATCACCGCAGTTTTGTCCATCGTCAAAATCGCGCAAAGCGAGAGCGAGAGCGAATCGGAAACCATCGCGTCCTTTGCCGTTCCCGTGACGGAGCTGACCGTTCAGGTCGGTACGGAAAAGACCGCCATTCCGCTGCCTACGGAAGTGGAAGCGGTTACGGAGAGCGGAGGCACGGCAATTATTCCCGTGACCTGGGAGGATGGCGGCTTATTTGACAAAGACACGCCGGGTACATATGTGTTCACCGCTGACATCGGTGCGCATATATATCCCGACGCGAGACCGATCGCCGTCGTCACGGTCGCGGAAACGATTCCCGAAGCAAGTATCAGCGGCGGACTGTGGCTGGACGCAAATGCCGACGGCATTATGGACGCTGACGAAACCGGCGTCGCGGACTATCCTGTAAGCCTCTATGCCGAGAGCGACCTGAGCGCGGCGCTGCTGAACACGCAAACCGACGCCGACGGAACATACCGGTTTGAAAACCTCGCGCAGGGCAGCTACGTGGTGGGCGTCGCGTCGGAAACCATTGAGGGCACGACATACATGCCGCCGACGATCGGGCTCTCCGGCGATAACAAATTTACGCTCAATGAGGACGGCACAGCCTGCTACAGCGACGCGATTGCGGTCGCGGCGAACACGGCGGCGGAGAACATCAACGCCGGTGTGCGCCGGCTTGAACTGCCGATCATGGCGCTGGGCGTAGCCTTGATCGCGCCTCAGAATACTTCGCATGTGAATAAGCCGCTCGGCGGCAACACGATCAAATCCGGCGATGAAACCGAGTTGGTCGTTATGGAAGCCGACGGCGATCCGTCAAGCGGCTATTATCAGGCTTATACCGCGAATATAGGCGGACTTCGCGATGCGTTGTGGGGTATCTACCAGCGAAACCAACCGTCAGTCGATTATATAATGTACTTCGGCGCAAACATTACAGTTAGCGGTTCCACAAACCTCCAAGTATTCAACAATACGTCCTCGGCAACCGGCGCTGCGGATGTCACCTTCGCGTCCCTGAGTGGGAAGTTGAACACGTTGGTGCTTACGGGAACGAAAGATGATCCGATATCGACCAATCCGGCAACTGCCAATCCTTCAAGCACTTATGGTCTCAACGCATCCGGTGGCGGCAAGAAGTATTTCGGGTGTAACCTGATTTTCCGCAACACCCGTTATCAGCTCAATACAGGCAGCAGCAGCAGCAGCAACAATGGCGTGTATATGAACGGCTATGATCTTACTTTGGGCGGCGGTTCTTGGCATTATAGTTCCGATGTTTATTTTTACGGAGGCAGCGACTCCGGTACTGTCGCGCCCGCCGACGGAACCGCCTCGATTACGGTCTACTCCACCGGCAACTCCAGCTACGCCTCCTATTTCATCGGCGGTATGCGCACAGGGACATTAGAGGGCAACGCCGAGATCAGCATCCATAATACCAGCGGGAACGATATTTATATCTACGGCGGCGGACTGGGAACATCTTCTACTGTCGTCGCCGACATCACGGGCAACGTGACAAATACCATCACAGGTATGGCGTCGAACGCTAACGGGCTGTCTTCCTTCATCGGCGGCGTGGCGTACGGAACCGTCGGCGGCAGCATCACCAACACCATCAGCGGAACCGGTCGGGCTAAAAGTAGTGCCTCATTCGTGGGCGGATCCGAAAGCGGCGACATCGGGGGCAACGCCACAAAGGGCGGCGACGTCGATACGTCCGACCTTAACACGACTGCGGGGCGTGATAGGCTCGCGGCAACAAATGACTACGTGATCAAGAACATTATCGACACAAGCGAGTTTACTTCCGGCAGAATCTCATATATCGGGACCAACGAAAAATCCGGCATAATTACGGGCAACGTAGTCAACATCGTGAAGGCGGGCACGGACGATAGTGGTTCTTTCAGTTCAATGTCGGGAGGTTCGGGATCCGGCGCGCAGCTCACATCGGGGAGTTGGCTCGGCAAATTCATGGTGACTTCAACTGATACATCCCTTGATATCACGGACATCGATGCCGGGCTTGCCGCGGCGAAGAGCGTCGCCGAATATCAGCTCTACGGGAACATCACCAACATAGTACGCGCCGGCAATATTTGCAATGGTGATTTCGGTGGCTGGTTCCGAGGAGCCGGTTGGGGATATATGGAAGGGAACGCGTATTCAGAGGTTGGTACCGAGGGCGTTGTCTATCGTAGCGACAGGAGTAGTTATAAATACGACCCAAAAACCAGAACTCAGGGATACCTCACCAGCTTCGATTTGGTCGGCGGCGGGGGAACCGTCCTTAATTCCAACCACTTCTGCATAAAAGGGGACACCACGCTCATCCTGCGTGAAGTCGTGGCTCGTTGGACATACGGCAGCAATTTCG
>JAITKN010000076.1 GCA_031278415.1 Oscillospiraceae bacterium | reverse complement strand
TCCGCCACGGCGTTCGCCTTGCCGTCCGCTTTCGCGGCTTCTACCGCTTTCACCGCTTCCGCGACGGCTTCCGTCACTTTTGCGGTTTCGACCGCGGCGGTGGCTTTGCCGGTTTCGTCGGGGGTTGCGGTGGTCGTTTCGACGGTGGTTTGTGAGACGACGTCGGGCTGTGAGCCGCCGAAAGCGCCGGACGGGGTTGGGGCGTCGGATATATCCGTTTCGCCGGTTGTCGTACTCGAGCCGGTGTCCGCGTCGTTATTTGTGACCCCGGAATTTGCATTGCCGCCGCTGCTCGACGCGTAGTCTATCGCGTAACTCGCGTCTATGTCATTACCGAGATCACGCGTGTAGAGCCAGCGCACCACGTCGCCGTTCTCCAGATAGTAAAGCGAGCTCGAATAGCCCGGGAACACGCCGTTTACGCTGTACATCCATCCGGAGTTTTCTCCGTCGTCAAATTCTCCGAAGTCGTTTATCGCCTCGACATAGTACCCGGCGTATTCACGATGACCGGAGTAACGCAGATTCAGACCCGTCTTTTGCAGGAGCGTGAAAGCCGTTTCGTCGGATGAAATCTCAACGCTGCGGCTGCCGTAGTAGACCGAAGGTTGCCCATCGGGCGCGCCGGGGTCGGCAACGCCTATCGTCGCAAAGCGCGTCACGCTGGGTGTGCCCCCGCCTGACGGGATTTTCAGGCCGCTTATCGCCGCTGTCAGCGCATTCTTTGCGTCGTCTATCGCTTTTTGTGTCACGTCAGTCTTTGCCGCAATGCTCTTAGCAACGGTCAGTGCGGTTTGCATATGGCTCCAGCTTGAATCTGTATATAATTCTCGGCTAATACTTTCCGCTCGCGCGATTTCCGCGTTCAGCGCGGTTTTGTCTGAGGAGGGTTTTTCCGACATTTCGGCCGAGACAAGCCTCGCCGCGTCGCTCATTCTGTAAAGGGCGTTGACGCCGTTTTTATATCTGTCGTATGCCACAAGCGCGTAGGCTGCCTGATCCGTCGCCATCGCGTCGACGGTCCCGTCACGCTTGAACCCTCCCGTCGATTCGTCGCAATAACCGTCAATTAGCCGCGTCACATAGCCCGACGCGTCGATTCCGATTGCGGAATAGGCGACTATGATTTGCGACAACCCCTCCGAATCCGTCGTCGCGAGGGAATCAAGCCACGCTGTAGCGCGGTTGACAGCCGCCTGTACGCCCGTTTGTGTTCTGTAAAGCGCGAGGGCTTGCAACGCCATAGCCGTCACGTCGGGATCGGGCGTCGCGCCGCCGAGCGACCAACCTCCGCTCGGGATCTCTGCGTCAAGTATCGCGCCTATGAGCGTCTGTCTTAACGCTGTTTCGGAAAGATAGTCTTTCGCGTCGAGGGAAATCAGCGCGAAAATAGGACCGTTTATGCCCTGCTTACTCACCCACGCCGTATCTGTCAACGGACTTACAAGGTCGGTTCCGCCGATGTTCGACGCGTCGAGCCCGATTGCCGTCAGACCGATAATAGCGCGGGAGTTCTCCGTGGACTTGTTCTCGTCGAGTTTCGTCTTGCCGCTGATTTCCGCGAGTACGCGGTTGTAATAGCCATCGTAGTATGTTGGCTCAATGTACCCGCCGCGCGCGAGAGCGAGTATCGTCCACTCGCCGCCGCCCGTGCCGAAGCCGGGGGACTCTACGCTTGAACGCAAATATCCGAGCGCGTTCGCGAGCGCGGCTGAATAGTTTGCGGGTTCGGGATCTGGTTCATCCGGCTTGACGATAAGCACGTCCGCTGATGGGAGCGCTACTGCGTTCACCGCGTTGGCTGTCGCTGCGCTGTTGACTTCCGAGAGCGCGGCTGTTATCGCCGTTTGCAACATCGTCCATGATTCGTAGGTATAGTCCGACGCCGTCAGACCGTCGTCAACCGCTTCGATCTGCGCGATTTTTGCCGCCTTCGCCGCCGCGAGTTCCGCCGCGACCGTCACAAGCCCATCCGTTACCGGAACAGTCACGCCGTTCACTTCTTCAACCGTCGTCGCTGCATTTACGGACAGTATAGCGTCGGCGATTGCCGTCTGCAGATCGTTCCACGATTCTGCAGTGTAGTCGTCCTCCGTCAGACCGTTCGGCACAGCGTTAATTGCCGTGATCTTTGCCGTCTTCGCCGATTCGAGGTCAGCCGCGACCGTCACAAGCACGCCTGTTGTCGGAACCGCAACGCCGTACACATCGCCGATTGCCGCAGCGTCGTTTACCGCTTCAATCGCGTCTTGTATTGCCGTTTGCAGAAATGCCCACGATTCGACGGTGTAGTCCGATTCAGTCAGACCGTCGTCAACCGCTTCGATCTGCGCGATTTTTGCCATCTTCGCCGCCGCGAGTTCCGCCGCGCCGTCCGATACAGTAACGTCAAATGTTGTGGCTTTGCCCTGATACGTCACCGTAACCGTCAACGTGCCGGCCGTGTCCAGCACGTCGTTGTTCGCGTGACTCACGCCGAAGCGCAACGGCGTATTGTAAGGAATGACCGCCGTCGCGCCGCCCTCGTACGTCGCCGTAATTTGCAATCCGGCAAGTTTAAGTTGGTCTCCGAGATCATATGATGCTTGGTTCGGCGATTTCGTTACCGATATGCCGGTCAGAACAGGAATACCCGGGTAGGCTTCCGCCCACGCGATATCCTCGGCGGGGTAGTCGTTTATGTAGTGCCAGACTATCGCGTCGCCGTTTTGTATGGGTTGATCTCTCAGTCCCTTGTCGGCATATTCGCCGTTAACGAGATACTTCCAGCCTGAATATTCGCTACCATTTCCTTTCTCGATAAGCGCGATGGCTTCCATAGTTATGGAAGTTACATAGTTGCTCTCCGCCCCGATCTGCGATATCCCGGGCGTTCCGTTTATCGCCGATAGGAACGCGTCGTAGACGTAGTACGGTCCCGAGCCCGAAAGCTTCACTTCCCGCGTCGGTATCCATTCGGAATACTGCGGCGCGTCGGTCAGCCCGTGTACCGCGTCTCCGATGAGACGGAATGAAACTGTTACCGTCTCATCGCTGACGATTTCCTTTTCCTTGAATGCGACATGAATGCTCGGCGGTTCTCTGAAATCCGCCGTCACCGTCCAACTGTCGCTTGTGCCGTCCCGCGTCAGTCCGCTGAATATTGAGTTCTCGGCGTCAAGCTCGTAGCCGTCGTCCGGCGCGATTTCTATCGTCAGAACCTCACCGCCGCGAACTATGCTTCCGCTCGTCAGGGTATCGCCGCCCCGACTAACGGAGAGCGTGCCGTTAGCCGGGATATTAAAAGACAGTGTATACGCGAATGTTACTACTATACTTCGGATATTTTCATACTCGAAATCATCCTCGTCAATTGTCAAGCTCGTCGCGCCCAGAACCGTCGAGCCGTCTATCGCAGTCAGTGCCTCGCCGTCCACAACGACCGCGCTGATTTTATAGCCTGTAATAGTCGTTATGGTGAATGTCGTACCCTCAAGCGCAATTTCCCCGCCGTAGTCCGCGTAGGTTTTGATTTGAGACGCTGCGGACGGCGAGTACGCCGTCGCGGTGATTGTGAGCGTTCCGTCATAGGTCTGCGGCGTTCCCGCGCCTTTGGCAAGACTTACCGTGAACGTATAGCTGCCGTTTGTACCATTCACGTTTTTCGAGTCCCCCTCGGTCGCGCCGGTAAATGTTCCGCCTGTCACGCTTGCCGTAACGCCGTTCAGGTCTAAGGCTCCTATTATTGTCTTGACTTTGCTCAGCGCGGCGTCGTCATCCGCTATTTCGCTTTGCGCCGCCGCGAAAGCGGCAGATGCGATTTTCGTCTTCGCCGCCGTTATGTCGGCGCCGAGATTTTCGGCGCTGAACGCGTCGCGCATATCGTAAAGTGAGCAGAGCCCGTTAATGTAGCGATTATACGCGACAAGCGCGTATGCCGCCTGCGAAGTAGCCTTTTCATTATATTGCGCATTAGCGCTCTCGCCGAACCATTTGCCGTTTTCATTGTAATTCAACAGCATAGCCGTCAGCGGATTTTGCCCGCCCATAGTCCCCCAGTCGGCAGGATTAATCCCAAGCGCTGTCAGCGCAACGATAACTTGCGCGTCGCTGCACGCGCTATGCTCAGATGAATCCCATCCGGTAAAGCCGCCGTTGGGTTGCTGCGCAGCTTTGAGAACGCGCTTTGCTCTGTCCACAGCCGCCTTCACTTCATTATCCCGCTGATAATACGGAGCAAGCGCCTGCATCGCCATTGCGGTAGTGTCTACATCGGTGTCCATTCCGTTAAGACCCCAACCGCCGCCGTCAATTTCCGATTCCAGTATCGCGTCCAATATCAAATCCTGCTGACCGTAGTAGGGCTTGCTGTCCAATGCGAGCAAAGCGAATATTTTACCGTTAATTGTCAGATTCGACACTGCCGAAATGCTGTCAAACGAGCTTACATCCGCCTCTTCGCCGAGCGCCGTCAGCGCGAGCGCGAGCCGCTGCGCCTCTGTGCCCGTCAGCCCGGTTTGCCTCGCCGCCGACTCCAGGTAACTCGACCGCCACGCGATTGGCAAAGCCCAGGCGCGGCCGAGCGTCATCGCGAACCAATCTCTGTCGCCGCCAAATTCAGGAGTGATGTTATTTTGGGCGTAATCCAGCACACCGATTAGCGCCTCATCCGCCGTTACCGCCGGCAGATGAATACCCCCCGCATCCGTCTCGTACGCCAGCAGTTCCTCGTATGCCGACTTGAAAGGTTCGTACGTGCGGAAGAGGTACGGTAAATAGCCGGCGGAACCGAAACTCGTCACCGGAAGCTCGTTATACGCCTCGCGCCGGGATTCGACGGACGAATATAAAACCTGATTCAAAATGTACGTTATGTCCGTTCTCAGAGCCCATTCGATGCCGGATAGGAAATTGCTCAAAATCTGGCTGTTTTTCAGAGCCGCCGCTTCATCTGCGGCGCCATAACTTGGGACCCCGGCCACGGCAAGAAGCTGATCATTGTTCGCGTTTTCACGCAGCTTGGCAATTGCCCACGTCCATTCCGCGCTGGAACTGCCGTTAAAATTGAGATCGACGCCGCAGTCTTTGACCGCCGACCCCATATATACGGTTTCTCCGCCGTACAGCTTCCAACTCGCAACCCCCAAATCGGCGAAGAATCCGTTGAGCAAATACGTGGCGCTGCCGAAATAGCCGCCGTATGTATCGACGACACCGCTTCGCGTTCCTGCCGGATCGACGCCGATTTCATTAATAAAGCCGTTTGTCATATCAATGAACCACGAGCCCTTGGAACCGCCCTTGGGATATTCTTTTTCCAAGGCTGCCTCCATAGCGTCAAGAACCGTGTCTCCCTCTCTGACCGTCGTCATAGTGGGCGCGAGTACGCCGTCAATGGCGACTGCGGCTTTTACCTCGGGGCGGGTGTCGGGTTCAGGCTTGAAAGGAACATCGTACGTCTTCATGTCGTGCAGAGTTTTACGCGCGTTTTCTTCCTGATCCCAATACGTAATCGTCATATCTACGGTATATTGCGTCGCTCCGAATAGTCTCCCGATACCGTAGAAAAATTCATATTTGCCCAACCCCAAATCTTGTCTCATTATAGCTTTTACACCGGCAGTGCCCAAACTAAGAGTATAATCCTCGATCTGCGTCACTAACGCACCTTGCGTATCGGCGCCGGCATATATTTTAACGGTAACCAGGGGCCTATCCGTCGCGTAATAACTGTTATGACCGGGGAAAATCGAGTCTCCGAGCTCGTATCCTACTATTATACCGATACGATCGGATGGGTCTACACCTGAGGCTCCGGAGGGGATAAGGTTATAATGCGTATCGGCGCGCGAGAGTGTCAGCGTTTCAATGCGCAGCGCGTTCCCTTTGTCGTCAACCTCTTGTTTAATTTCGCCGTCTTCATCTAAGAAATAAGTATCGTCTACTGCGAGAGGCGGAGACCACATATTCACATTCATAAGGTTGGTCTGACCTATGACAGCGGTATCCGACAGAGTTAACGACGGAGTAAAATCCGGGACTTCTTCATCGTCGTCAAATAACGCCTTAATGACAATGTTATTGTTGGCGGCAATCAGATTTGTCGGAACGGTAACAAAAAGATCCGCATCATCCCAATCAGAGAGGGTTTGCCGTCTGGTGCGTACGGTAAATCCTTCCGAACTCGTTTCGTTAATGGAGTACGTATTTCCACTCGACGTTTCGCTTATTTGAAATATCTGATTGTTTACCTTCCACCCTCTGATTCCGCTGTTGTAGGGTAAGCTTATGAAAACATCCCGCGCCTTGTCCGGCAGCAATTCCTGCGTCACCACCGTTTTCCCGGTCGCGGCAACGCACGTATCTATCGGATAGAAAAAGAGAGGATAGGCAAAATCCATCGGGCCTTTTATTTCATATTCATAAGTAACATTTGACGGCACGTCAAATGTTACCGTGAAGGAGTCTCCGGCGCTTGCCGAATACCCGACTGGAGAAAACAGCGCGGCGCACAGCAGTAATGCCAGTACCGCAGCTAAAAAGCGGGATTTGCCCTTGGAGCGCGAAAATGAATGATTACTATACATAACAACCACACACGATAAAAGATTGGCGCGAGATTTACAGCCCCGCAGTAACCCTTTCAGACTTTATTATCTGTTAATCGCCCTTTCGTTTAAAAATACGACAGATTACCCAATGCCCGGGACTACTGCATTATGTACAGATTGTTGCTGTCGTCGCCGTAAACAATATACGCCGTGCTTCCAATATCTTCCCACGAGAAGCCTTGCAGCGCGTAATTATTCGCCCCCGTGCCTCCTGCCGACCACAAATCTGTTGTAGATACTTGGGTGCTTGTCTGAAACAGAGCCGCAGCATTCCCTCCGCCATTCGACGCGTTTGTCGTGAAATAGACGTAATCCCTCGTAAGAGGATAACCAAAGCTCATCACCATTACCGAGGACTGTACGGGAAGACCTGTTCGCCCGGGCTGCGGGTAGAGTTGCTGTTTCGCTGTATCGATAAAGTTATTATACGGGTAAGCCTCGACTGTACCCTCTGAAAAACCTCTATATGTTCCGACGTAGATGTAATCCGTCGTCGGCGAAACAACCGGGGTCGACGTTGATGCATTCGTTAACTTTGTACTTTTGAGGCTTGCCGGCTGGCTCGACGCCAAATCGGAAATCAGCACTTGCCAAAGATTCCCGCTTGCGTTAGCACTGTTATAGCTTGTAAAATAAGCGTATCCGCGACTGTTGTCAAGTGTAACACTTGAACGGATTCGATCGCCGACGCCTACGCCATAAAGCGGGAATTGCGTTCCTCTCGTATCGAAATTGCCAACATCGCGCACGTACGTATTCCCCCTATCGCCGCCGAAAACAGCGTAGTCCGCATTGCCGACAGTCGCTATGACGACTCCCGGACCGTAAAAATCGTCCGATCTGCCGCCTACTCCGGGCGTAAAAACTTTCAGCTTGCCCACAGCTGTGTCATATTGATAATATGAGCGGCTGCCTTCGTATATGCCCCAGTATATCCTGCCCGAGGAGTCGAATTTAATCGGGGTATTCGCCTGCCCCCATCCCGTCTCGATACGGGTCACGGCAGGAGTGGCTGCCGTCACATTTGTCAGTTTGTACACCGCCCACCCGGAGACGAGAAACTTTACGGACGATATATCTACAGACATATCGGTGGTAATCGAGAGCGCGATTGTATACTGCCCGGAGGGTACAATCGAGCCGTTGTTGTTGTACAGAACGAAATTACCCGAGTTGTAATATGTGCTCGGTCCGAAATTTATCGTTGTGGACGCCCCTGTCAAAACTACATTGCCCGATATTTTCGCTTTATCGCTGCTTATGTCAGTAACGACTTGCGGAACCCAAAAGTCGGCGGGTATATCAATGCCGGGCTTTACAGTGTAGTAAATCGTATTCGTGCCAGCGTTAAATGTGTATGTGGAAGGCAACGGTTTGCCGCTGCTGTCCACCCATTCCGTCAGGCTTCCCCACGGCGCTATATCAGAGTAATAAGTCTTAGCGGCATATATCACATTGTTGGCAGTGTCATAGTACGGCGTGGACAACTGCGAAACATTGTCGGCGTGGTAGTCAACGGGCGAACTCGCGTTTGAATCGAACAGTTCAACCGCCGGAGCGGGCGACCACAGAGGATTTTTACTCGATAAGTCTATCGCGTATATTCGGGCACCGCCGGACGTGGACGTCACAGGAGCATCACCGCTATTGTACAGGGTATAGGCAATGTTGCCGTTTGTAATAGTTTCTGCGTCTATACCCGAATACACATCACTTCTGGGGTTGTTTGTTGGTAACGCAATGGTTGTTACCGTCGGTGTGGAAATCGGAGCAGCCGGCGAAGTCGGGATTTGTCCGTTGTTGTTCGTGTCGTTTTGGAAGCTCGGCCACGCGGCGAGCGCCGTGGCGGTGAGCGCTGCGACGAGGAGCAACGCGACAGCCCCCGCCCAGAGTTTTTTGTTGATGCGCGCGATTTTTTTCATTTTGAGGTTTCCTCCTTATAAGTTTGAAAAATGATCCGGCGCCAGATGTCCCGGTTAAGGCGGTCTGCGGGTCCGGTGCCTCTGCCCGCGCCCGCCTAATAAGTTCCCGAACGCGCCATGTTCATCAATGAATACCCTCCTTGGCCTTGGGCGGTACGGACACCGCCTCTTCATTGCGGGCGAACACATATCGCCCCTGTGATGGTTTCGCGTATATACAGACGCCTCACGGCGTGTGTATCG
>JAITKN010000155.1 GCA_031278415.1 Oscillospiraceae bacterium | reverse complement strand
CGGGTTTTGATAGAATTTATTACGTGTTTTCGTATAATATTTGAATTCAGCTGAATGTTTTTGTCCCTGACTTTGTAACCGTCCTCGCCCAAGTGAACTATTGCGCCGATACAAGCAAGATTCGCCCACTCCGCCTTTTGCGGCAGCCTGCCTGCCGGACAGGCAGACCAACCTATGTCGTCGGTCACGAAACCGGTACGCTTTACGATTTTACCGCCCTGTTTTTCGGGTTCGGTGGCCGTGTCCATAGTTTTACGGAGCTGTTCGTCCCGCGTATAATCCTCCAAATCACGCAATCCGCAAAAATTACCCAATATCGTAATTGCCGGCACATCGCCTACCTTGTAATAGTACCCGTTGTGCTTCCTCAGCAACCTCGGCTCACTCCCTATCAGGAGCCTTTTATAATTTTCCATGCATCCTTTTTAGCGCACTTTCCCGCTTTTGTCAATCAAAAGTTACAAAACTAAATCGGGCTGAAGCGCGGGAAAAAGGTGTTGACAAAAAATTTTATAGTGCTATACTGAGTGGTATCAATATTTTAAGGAGACACTTCCCGCAAATGAAAGAGGTAGTAATAGTTGACGCGTGCCGGACAGCGGTCGGAACCATCGGAGGGACGCTGAAAGACGTTCAGCCGGATGAACTGGCGCGTGTGGTTATTCGGGGGACGTTAGACCGCAGCGGACTTGACCCGAAAGAGGTTAACGAGGTAGTGATAGGGCACTGCCGTCAGAGTTCGGACAATCCGAATATCGCTCGGATAGCGGCGCTGCGGAGCGGAATTCCGGAGGAGACCCCGGCGTATACGGTAATGCGCCAGTGCGCGAGCGCGATGACAGCGGTTGCGCAGGCGGTGAACAGTATTCGCGTGGGCGAGAACGATGTCGTTATTGCCGGTGGTACTGAGTCAATGAGTACGGCGGTGTTCTATATTCGTAACGCGAGGTTCGGGTTAGGAACGGGAAATCAGGTGTTAGTGGACAGTCTGACAGAGGGTCAGTTTCAGAGCCAACCGAACGAGATATACGGTAAGTTTAATATGGGAATGGCGGGCGGCGAGCATATCGTCGACAGGTTTGGGATTACCCGAGAAGAGATGGATAAGTTCAGTCTGCAATCTCAGGAGCGCGCGGCGGCAGCGATTAAATCGGGACGATTTTCGGACGAAATTGTCCCGGTCGTGATACCGCAGAAGAAGGGCGACCCGATTGAGTTTGATGTTGACGAGTATCCCAGGGCGACGACGCTTGAGAAGCTCGCGAAGCTGAATCCGGCGTTCAGAGACGGCGGATCGGTAACTGCGGGCAGCAGCAGCGGTCGAAACGACGGCGCGAGCGCGATGCTGATTATGAGCGCGGACAAGGCCAAGGAACTCGGGTTGAAACCTCTGGCGCGGTTCATATCGCACGCGGTGTGCGGGGTTGATCCGCGCATTATGGGGTATGGACCTGTCCCGGCGATTCACAAGGCGCTTGAACGCGCTGAACTTTCGCTCAGCGATATTGAGCTGATTGAGCTTAACGAGGCGTTTGCGGCTCAGAGTATAGCGGTCATTAAGGCTCTGGGCATTGACGAAAGTATTTGCAATGTGAACGGCGGGGCAATTGCGCTTGGGCATCCGGTGGGTTCAAGCGGCTGCCGCATAATGGTGACGCTGTTGCACGAGATGATCAAACGCGGTAACAGATATGGTTTGGCGTCATTGTGCATTGCCGGAGGTATGGGTGAGGCAACGATTATCGAGAGGTTGTAATATGGCTGTGAAGGTCAAATGCTTGACACGGGAATTTGCCCGGTTTGCGGAACATCGAGAGTTATACGGGCATCTTGTTTACGCTGACGCGGCGTTATGTAGCGTAACGCTAACGGCAAGTCCGCCTATTTGCGTTTTAGTGTTGACGACATGCCGGCAGGTTCTATGTGTCAAATAGTATGTTCGAGCAAGCGTTTGACAATTGTTCCGGAAAGCGCGGAATGGTTATTGCCGCCGGGTTGATTTAGTGCCTTATCAGCGACAATCGTACTGCGGGTATGTTGCGGTTGGGAATCCGCAAATGATTGAGCAACGTGACATGTTTGATTTTGTCGTCCATTGAGAATCTGAAAACTTGGTTTTGAAAAGCCGGAAGAGAGCAAATCGGTTACCGTAATGCGGAATGAGATAAGCAAATAAGTTAACAATTATTTTAGGAGGATAAACTAATGTTTGATTTAACAGGCAAGGCGGCGGTAGTGGTCGGAGGCGCCGGCGGATTGGGGCAAGCGATTGCCGAGGGTTTAGTCAGCGCGGGCGCAAATGTTATGATTTCGAGCCGCAAGGAAGAATCGCTGAAAGCGGCGCAAGGGGAAATCAAGGCATCAACGGGTAAGGACGTTGACTATTTTGCGGGCGATGCGACGAGCGAGCAGGATATTCAGGCACTGCTTGACGCGGCAATCGCTAAATACGGCAAGGTTACGATTTTGGTTAACGCGCAAGGCTTCAATAAAAAGCAGGATGCGTTGGAGTTCGACATAGCGGTGTTCCGCCAAATGCTGGACGCTAACGTGACGAGCTTTATGATTACTGCCAAGGTGTTCGGCAAGCACTTCCAAGAGAATAAGTACGGCAAGATAATCAACCTCAGCTCGGTGCGTGGCAAGATTGCCACGAAAGGCACGGGTAACGCGGGTTACTGCGCGACTAAGGGTGCCGTTGATATGCTTACTAAGCAGCTTGCCAGCGAGTACGGTCCGTTCGGTGTAACTGTGAATGCGATTGGGCCGAACATAACAGCGACGCCTATGATGGTCGCGGTGTTCGAGAAGCGCGCGGCTGAAGCGGGAATCAGCGTGGACGAGTACCTTGTTCAGCAAGGTAACGGTAATCCGATGCGGAAAATGGGAATGCCCGAGGACATAGTCGGGACAGCGGTGTTCCTGGCAGCTCCGGCAAGCGACTTTATGACCGGAAACATCCTGTATCCGGATGGCGGACTTACGGCAATCGGCTGATAATTCAGTTCCGATGCCGGATTTACGGAGACAGAGCAACTGTTTCCATAAGGCTGTCACGCCGCAGACTATACAATCCGCGAAATCGACATAACCGAAAAGGTTTAGCGATTTCGGACATGGGGGTTGCCGTTATTTTGTGAATAACGGCAACCTTCGGCTTTGCGTTGGACTCTCGAATGTCAGGCGTTACGGAGATTTACAAAATTGTCGTATTATAGTGTTATTTTGTGTGTATTTTTACGGCGACGGGACGCGCAAGTAATTTTACTTCACGCGGCAAAAGACACATAGCGCAAAATACTTTACATGCTAAATTGGTTAGCTTGACAGCAATTCGCTTGCCGCGGATAGGATCCCGTACTTGCCGGACTCATAGGTAAGCCCGCCCTGTAAGAATACACGGTAGGGTTCCCGAAGAGGAGCGTCCGCGCTTAACTCTATTGACGCGCCCTGAACAAATGTGCCCGCCGCCATAATTACATCGCAGTCATAACCGGGCATAGCCCACGGTTCAGGAGCGGCAAAGCTGTCTATCGGACTTCCGGATTGCAGGCCCTTGCAAAAGCGCTTGAGCAGTTCGGGTGAACCGAGTTCGATTGTCTGGATTATGTCGCGGCGAACATCGCTGTATCGCGGAGCGACCTTGTAGCCGAGCAATTCGAACAGCGCGGCTGCGAATGCGGCGGTTTTAAGCGCTTGGGCAGTAGCGTGCGGCGCGTTGAACAGACCTTGAAACAGCAAACGATTATATCCGAGCGTTGCGCCGCACTCGCCGCCGATTCCCGGCACCGTAAGGCGCTCCGAAGCACGGGATACGAGTTCTGTCCGACCTATTACATAGCCGCCGCGCGGCGCGAGTCCTCCTCCGGGATTTTTAATCAGCGAACCCGCAACCAGATCCGCGCCGACAGACGTAGGTTCACGCGCTTCAACGAACTCGCCGTAGCAGTTGTCTACGATCACAACAGCGTTCGGATTGAGACATTTTACTTGCGCGATTGCTTCCGCGATTTCGTCAACGGATATTGCGCGGCGGTCATTGTATCCCCTGCCGCGTTGTATGTACACGGTTCTCGCTGAACGGATAAGTTCCGCGTCCGGCGCGGTTAATTCAAGCTGATCAAGGATATTAAGTTCCGCGTATTTGACGCCGTAGAACGCAAGACTGCCCCATTTCGGCGGGCTGCCGACCCCTATTACGCCGCGGAGCGTGTCATACGGGGAACCTGTCAGCGACACGAGTAAATCTCCGGGCGCGAGCGCGGCGAACAGCGCGCAGGCAATCGCGTGGGTTCCGTTTACGAAGTCCATGCGCACGAGCGCGCTTTCCGCGCCGAATACATCGGCGTAAACCCTTTCAAGAATATCGCGCCCGGTGTCGTCATAGCCGTAGCCGGTAGTTCCGGCGAAGATGGAGTCGCTTACGCGGTTACGCTTGAAAGCGGCAAGGATATTAGCCGTACAGGTTTCAGAGACCGCGTCTGATACGTCAAAATAAGGCTTGGCAAGCTGCTCCGCCTTTATGGCAAGCGTATGTAGATTACTCAAAGTTTCAACGCCCGTTTCAAAAATTTACCCGTGTGACTGTTTGGGCTTGCGGCTACGGTTTCCGGAGTGCCTTCCGCGATCAGAAGTCCGCCGCGATTGCCGCCCTCCGGACCGAGGTCAATTATCCAGTCGGCAACTTTGATAACGTCGAGATTATGCTCAATCACAACAACGGTATTGCCGTTGTTTACGAGGCGGTTGACGACTTCAAGCAGCTTTTTGACATCCGCGGAATGAAGACCCGTTGTGGGTTCATCCAATACGTACAGAGTTTGACCGGTTGCCTTGCGCGAAAGCTCCGCGGCGAGTTTAACGCGCTGCGCCTCGCCGCCGCTGAGTGTAGTGCTGGACTGCCCGAGTTTAACATAGTCAAGCCCGACGTCGCGCAGGGCTTCTAACTTAGGGCGAGGCTTGGGGATATTGCCGAAGAACCCGCAGGCCTCGTCTACGGTCATTTCGAGCACTTCGTAGATGTTTTTCCCCTTGTATCGAACCTCAAGCGTCTCGCGATTGTAGCGCTTGCCCTTGCATACTTCACAGGGGACGTAAATGTCCGGCAGGAAGTGCATTTCGATTTTCTTCAGTCCGTCGCCCGAGCAAGCCTCGCAGCGTCCGCCTTTGACATTGAAGCTGAAGCGTCCGGCGCTGTAACCTCGTTCCCGCGCGTCTGTAGTGGACGCGAAGATATCCCGAATGTCGTCGAACAACTTCGTATATGTCGCGGGATTACTGCGCGGAGTGCGGCCGATAGGGCTTTGGTCAATTTCAATCACCTTGTCGAGGTACTCAACCCCGAGTATTGTTTCGTGCTCACCGGCGCGTGTCTTAGCGCGGTTGAGCTTCTGAGCGAGCGACTTGTAGAGGATTGCGTTTACAAGACTGCTTTTTCCGCTGCCGGAAACTCCGGTTACGGCTGTAAGCGTTCCCAGTGGAATTTCAACGTCTATTTCACGCAGATTGTTCTCTCTTGCGCCGATGATTTTGAGTTTATGTCCGTTGCCTTTGCGGCGAGTTTGCGGAATCGCTATGTTCTCCTTGCCGCTTAAATAGCGACCTGTCACGGAGGCGTTGTCGCTGAGAATATCGTCGGGCGTACCATTGAACACTATTTCGCCGCCCTTAACGCCCGCGCCGGGTCCGACATCCACAAGCCAATCGGCGGAGCGCATAGTGTCCTCGTCGTGTTCTACCACCACAAGTGTATTGCCGAGGTCGCGCAAACGTTTTAGCGTACTTATAAGCTTCTGATTATCGCGCTGATGAAGTCCGATACTCGGTTCGTCAAGAATGTACAGAACGCCGGTCAGCGAGCTTCCGATCTGTGTCGCGAGGCGTATACGTTGGCTTTCGCCGCCGCTGAGGGTTCCCGCGGTGCGTGAAAGCGTCAGGTATTCCAAGCCCACAGAGAGCAGGAATCCGAGGCGGTCTTTGATTTCTTTAAGTATGCGCTCGGCAATCATTGCGTCGGAGCCGTACAACTTCAAACGCTCTATGAACGCAAGGGCATCGACAATGGACATCGCGCAGAAGTCCGCGATACTGATATCGCCTACCGTAACAGCAAGAACTTCGGGTTTCAGCCGTTTCCCGCCGCAATCCGGGCAGGGGCGCGCGGACATATACTGCTCAAGCTCCCAGCGCATAAAGCTGCTGGATGTCTCCTTGTGGCGGCGTTCAATGTTGGGTATAACGCCCTCAAATCTTTGACGGTATTGGCTCATCTTGCGTCCGCTGCTGTAATACAAATCAAGTTCGTCCTTTGTGCCATACAAAATGGCGTTAAGGGCTTCTTTGCTGAATTTTTCAAGCGGGGTGTGCAGATTGAAGCTGTATTTTTTACCAAGCGCGTCATAGTACATTCGGGCAATGCCATCGTTGGCGTTTGACCAATTGGAGCCTTTTATTGCGCCCTCCGCAAGTGATTTTGTTAAGTCGGGAATCACGAGCTGAGGGTCAACTTTGAGCTGAATCCCAAGTCCCGCGCATGTCGGACACGCGCCCATCGGCGCGTTGAACGAAAACAGACGCGGCGTCAGCTCCTCCATACTTACACCGCACTCATCGCAAGCGTAGTTACGGCTGAACGAAATATCCTCGTCATCATCCGGAAGATTGACGATAGCTAATCCGTCCGTGAGGTTAAGCGCGGCTTCAACGCTGTCGGTCAGGCGTGACTGCTCCGACAATTCGACGGCAACGCGGTCAACTATAATTTCAAGGGTGTGCTTTTTATTCTTTTCGAGTTTGATTTCCTCGCCGAGGTCATACAGTTGACCATCTATGCGTATACGGCTGAATCCGCTTTTGCGCGCGTCTTCTATTTCCTTACGGTATTCGCCCTTGCGGGCGCGTACTATCGGCGCAAGTATCTGGACGCGAGTACCCTCCGGGAATTGCATAATGCGGTCAATCATCTGATCTATTGTTTGCTGACGGATCTCCCGTCCGCAAATATGGCAGTGCGGAACACCTATTCTTGCCCACAGAAGGCGCAGGTAATCGTATATTTCGGTAACCGTTCCGACGGTAGAGCGAGGATTGTGACTCGTGGTTTTTTGGTCAATCGCTATTGCCGGCGAAAGCCCCTCAATGCTCTCGACATCCGGTTTCTCCATCTGCCCGAGAAACTGCCGCGCATAACTGGACAGAGACTCAATGTACCTGCGCTGCCCCTCCGCATAGAGAGTATCAAATGCCAGCGAACTTTTCCCGCTGCCGCTAAGCCCTGTGAACACCACCAGACTGTCACGCGGGATCGTCAAGTCCACGTTCCTTAAGTTGTGTGTTTTTGCGCCTTTGATAACAATATTAGACTGCATTTGCATTTTCCTTTTGTATAATAAGTTGCGCGAAGAAGCGGGTTTCGCGCCGTTCGTCATTTTCAACGCTCCGCCCGCCGTGCCGCTATTATCAGAAATGTTCAGAGAGTCAGCTCTGCGGCTTCTGAAGTATCGGCTGTTCTTTCCTGACACGAGCGCTCTCCAACCGATGGTCGCTGATTTCCGTACATTCTATAATAAGACCATTGACCTTCAGTATCGGAGTTTCGCCGTCATCGGGAACTTCGCCGAGCGAACCGAACACCCAACCGCCGAATGTATCGAATTCCTCGACCGGAAGTGTTACTTTAAGCGCGGAGGCAACCTCGTCAAGTTCAGCGGAACCTTGCACAACCCATTCGCTGTCGGAGATCGCGATAATCTCCGCAATATCGTCACTTTCTTCTTCGCCTTCATCAAACTCGCCGACAATCTGCTCAAGAAGGTCGTAGATAGTAATAATGCCGCTCATCCCGCCGTATTCGTCCAATACGACCGCGAAGTGCGTTCCGCCGGACTTCATATTGCGGAACAACGCGTCCGCCTTGACGCCTTCCGGCACGAACCAAGCCGGATGAACAGCCTTTTTAAGCGCGTTTTCGCGGTTGCGCGGTTCCAATCGGTAGTAGTCTTTTGACGATAAAATTCCGATGATATCATCGCCGTCCTCGCCGGCAACAGGGTAGTAGCTATGCCGCGTTTCGCGGATTTTGGATTCCCACTCCGCGTCCGTATCGTCAACCCATAGTGTGTCAACATACGTGCGGTGCGTCATAACCTCTTCCGCGCTGAGGTCGTTGAAAGCGAACACATTGTTAATAATCTCTTTTTCGCTTTCGGCGATAGTGCCCTTTTCGCTGCCCTCGTCAACCATCATTTTGATTTCCTCTTCGCTTACTTTGCGCGCGTCCTCGTTAGGGTCGATACGCATCAGCCTGAGAACGATATTCGTGGTCTTCGTAAGCAACCATATAACCGGCGCGAACACCTTCGACAAGAACCAGATAGGGGTTGCTAGCGCAAGCGCAATTTGCTCAGGTTTGTGACGTCCGATAGCTTTGGGAACCAGTTCGCCGAGTGCCAAAGTGATATAGCTCAGGATAATCGTAATCAGAATCAAGCTGATGGTGTGAATCGTCGAATACGACACCCCTAAGCCTACTGTGTCGATTTGCCTCGCAAGTCGCCCGGCAAAGTTCTCCGCCGCAAACGCGCTGCCCAGGAAGCCGGCGAGCGTAATTGCAACTTGAATTGTCGCGAAGAACCGGGATGGGATAGCGAGAACCCGCAACAGCTTCGCGGCACGTTTGTTGCCGGCTGCGGCAAGGCGTTCCAATCTTGCATCGTTCATTGTGACCACCGCCATTTCGGCGCACGCAAAAATCGCGTTGACTGCTATAAGCAATACTTGTAACGCTATTTGCCATAATATAGGGTCAGGGTCTCCGGTAGGCATATGTTCCTCCATACTCTACATGTAAGTTTTCTTGATTATAACACACTCAAATTGAAATGTAAAGAATAATTTTAACCTAAATTAAAAGCGGCGAATTGAAAGTTTAATTGTCCCGGCAGAAAGCGGTGAGGTGGTTAGGCGAACAGGGTGGCGAAGGCGCGCGGGGAGCGCCCCGAAAGAGATTTGCGCGGATAATTGAGCCGAGCCGCCGGATTGGCGTCGCCGAGCTTACGCTAAGCTCAAAATTCCGGCGGTCTCGTATAATGTTTCTTGCAGGTCTTTCTTCATATCCAGAGCATCCCCGATGTCAAAATCGTGCATTGTTCCGTTGATTATCCCCACAAGGCGGTTCCGCTTACCGTTACTGAGCAGCTCCACAGCGTGTTTGCCCATTCGGGACGCTGTAACGCGGTCGCG
>JAITKN010000025.1 GCA_031278415.1 Oscillospiraceae bacterium | reverse complement strand
ACCGCCCACGCGACCGCGTCTCGCGCCCAGTCGGACACGCCTGTGAGGTCGGCGTCGGCGTTCGACGCCGGAGATCCGTTCAGCCGCCACAGGATTGTCACAAGCTGCTCACGCGTGATCGAAGCGGTTGGCGCCGCGCCGTCCGTGAGACCTTCCGCGGTCGCCCAGTCGAGTACCGCTTGATACCACGGGCTCGAGTTCTCGTTCGCGGCGGGCGCGTCCTCGAGCCGCGCCAGAATCGTTACCCACTCGGCGCGAGTCGTTGAGTCCTCGGGCGCGAATGTGCCGGTGTCGCCCTTACCCTTCATCAAGCCCTGCGCCGTCACGAAGGCAACGTCGGGCGCGTACCAGTCCGTCTCGCGCACGTCGCCGTAGACTTCGCCGATCGTCTCAGCGGTGATTGTTACGCCGGACTCCGCTGTCGTGTCCGGTACCGCGCTCGGCGTCGGCGTAGGCGTTGCCTCGGGCGTTCCGCCGCCACCGCCGCCACCACTTGAACCGCTCGAACCGCTCGAATTGCTTGAACCGCTTCCGGCTGTGAGCGCACCGATCGCCGTCGTCAGGTTCGCCGCCGCCGTATCGACCGCCGTTTGCGTCGCGTTATCGTCCGCGAGTACGTCCCGCGCCGTAGTCAGCGCCGATTGCAACGCGCTCCAAGAATTTGGCGTGTAGTCGGCTTCGTTCTTTGTCCCCGCAAGCGTTATCGCTGCGTTCAGCGCGGTCTTGTCGGCGGATTCTTCGCTCGGGTTCTCGTTCGGGTTCTCGCCCGGTTCTTCGCTCGGGTTCTCGCCTATCGCCTGAAACGCAACCGTCACGCTCGGCGGGTCCGCTCGCAAGGCTGTGACCTTGTACGTACCCGCTTCCGCGTCAACCGCCGTCAGGCCGCTGAAAACTGTGTTCTCCGTGTTAAGTTCGTAGCCGTCGCCGGGCGTCGCCGTTACGGTCAGGATTTCTCCCGCGCGAACGATGCTTCCGCTCGTCAGGGTATTTGCGCCCCGACTAACGGAGAGCGTGCCGTTAGCCGGTATATTAAAATTTACTGTGTACGCAAAGGTGGCGACGATGCCGTCCGCACCGTCAAGTTCGCTCGCGGCGATCTCCGCGCTCTCCGTGCCGCAATACGCGTTCGTCGGCACGCTGTCGATGTAGACGATGTCGATCTTGTAGCCGTCGTCCGGCGTGATCGTGAACACGCCGTCGTCAAACGTTATGTTCCCGCCGTAGCCCGCCGCCGTCTTTATGTCGCCGCCCGTCGCAGGGGGCACATATACATCTTCATCGGGGTCGTAGTCCGCGCGCTCGAATTTCAGCGTGGGGTAGTCATTGCCCTCGATGTACTCCCACGGCGCGTCCGCGCCCGTGCGTCCGTTGTTCAGCGCGGAAGCAAGCGTAGCGGATTTGAACTCGTCCGCCGTCTTGGAGCGGATGACGGTTTTGACCCGGTCGGTACCGAAGCCGTCGTTGCCGTACATGGGCGATAGCGCACTACCGAAAAGAGTATTACCGCTCTGGGGAAGATAATACACATTCGAGAAAGCTTTCTCAAGGTATAGGTCAGTAAAGTCCATTGAAAACCCCAATCCAATAATTGTCATAACGCTATTAGTAGGGGTGTAGCTCAAATACGGATTCTGTACAGTCCCATAATTAAATACATTTTTAACAGTAAACTGATCGTTCGTTATCCAAGAAATATAATCGGATTCATCGCCCGACGACCCAAATAAGCCTCCTACGTACCCATTAGTTGCGGTGCTCCCGATTACATTTATCGTACCCGCGTTGTAACAATCGGAAACCAAAAACTTCTTTACAGGACCATTAGTAGCTTTATCGGGATTGTCAGGAAAACAAAATAGACCGCCAGCTTCTTTAATGCTGGTAGCCCAAATGGTGCCATAATTTGCGCAATTTCGCATTTCTCCATTGAACCCAACTACAAGTCCGCCAATTCTACTCCCTCCGCCAGTCACGCCAGTTAGCTCTCCATAAGTGAAAGGGTTGCTAGAACCAAGTTCTGCATAATTTACACAATCAAGAATTTTGCCGGGGATCCACTCACCGTTTATTTCTTTACACCCGTTGTATACGGCGATACCAGCCACCTGAGTGCTGGTAGAGCTAGCCTTAATATCCCCGCGTGTGGTGACGTTCATTATTGTTCCGTAATTTCTTATCGCAACGCCCGCCATGTATGAGTATCCATTAAAATCTAGGTCAAGATTAAGATTTTTAACCACTCCACCAGTTCCTATCGTATGAAAAAGCGCGATATATCTTCCTGTTGAATAATCTGAACTTCGATTTTTTAGACTTAATGTTTTGCCGTTCCCGTCAAAAGTACCAACATACTGATAAGTACCATCTTTTGCCCGACTTGTATCATTTATTATCGCGATAGATTGCCAAGTATCGTCAACTGTAATGTCACTAGTCAGTTTAGCCCATAAATTCACTTCTCCTGCACCAACACGAGTGGAAAAGGCCAACAAATCCTCTGCCGTAGCTATCTGTAGCGGATCTTCGGCTGACCCCACCCCCAAGTCAGCGGAGACGCCCACAACTGCCGTTAGCGATAACAAGATAGCGGAAACGAGTAACATCGCTAGAGTTTTTTTTGTTTTCATTAAACAACCCCCTTATGCGCTTATTAAGGCAAATTGCCAACCCCGCGCCGCGCAGTTTTACACGGCGCGGGGTTGGCAAGATAATCAGTCTGGATTGATTTCCAGATAGACGGTTTGGCCGTTCCAGTTCGGGAGGAGCGATTTGCCTGTTATGCTCACAATTGACGAATAGATTTTGCACTGAAAATACAGGTCTTGTTCTTTCGGCAACGCATATTCTTCAGGAATCAACAGCTCTCCGGTAGCGACAAGGCAACTTACATACTCCCCGTCCGGCGTATACACAAACACATCTGTGATGTTGTGTTCGTACTGGGCGTTAGCCGAGTCGTCATAGTTCGGCGTTGTGGTGTACGGCGCGAAGAATTGCGGGTGCAAGAACACCTCGTAGGCATTGTTCCCATAGGCATACTTTTGGATGGTGTTGTCACCCAACGTGAAATTGTACGACACCCCATTGATGTCTAAGGTCTGCTGGTACTCCACGCTGAGCGCGGTGTCTGCAAACCATAGCTGTGTGTTCGGAACAACTCCGACATTGTCATCGTCGTTTTCCGCATACGCGGACAGCGCGATCGCGCTTACCGTCATCATGACGGCGAGGATTAGAGAAGT
>JAITKN010000138.1 GCA_031278415.1 Oscillospiraceae bacterium | reverse complement strand
AAACCTGTTCCGACAGAACAGTCCACGGCAGGACCGCCCGCCGAAACGATAGCAACGCCGGAACCCACCGAAACGCCGTCGCCGACAGACGAACCAACCGCAACATTTGACGGCGAGCAAACCGAAAACGACGAACCCGCAACACCTATCGGCTGGATGCTAATGACCGCTCTGCTCGCGGGCGGTTGCGGCATAATGTATTATTTTTTACGCAAAGCGCGAAAGGAGAATAAATCTGTATGAAGAAACTATTAACCCTACTGCTCGCCATCGCATTGTCGGCAAGCATTTCAATCCCCGTGTTCGCGGCGGATTACTCCTTCGGCACGGGAACGAGTACACTTGACGACTTCGGCGGCGCGACAAGCACCGATGCGCCCGTCACTCCCGACCCGTTGAGCGCGAACACGCGCCGCAACAAAGACGCGGCGTACTTCCCGCCTCCCTTCGGCGTGTTCAGCGGAGATATTCCGACTGACCCGTCAAGCAAATATCACGCCAACTATCCCGAAAGCGGCTCTGTGCCAGTGGCGCAGGAGCTTCCCAAAACAGGCTCAGAGGACTACGCTCCGGGCAGCGGCACTATCAACGTGAATTACGATAACATCGGCTTCCTGCCTACTACCTCGCAGACCGCCGCACTGAACACCTCGCCTTGGTATTACGAGGACGGCAGTATCGGAACTCTCTATGTCGCGCGAACCGGAAAGACAATCAAAATCTACGAGGGCGAGAGCTTGTCCAACCTCAAAATTGGCGCGGGACATTTCGCGGCGACCTCCGCTTGGGACGGCAATGTCGCCCTTGCCGGACACAATCGCGGCGGCTCGGCATACTTCTCGTTCGTCAAAGACCTCAAAAACGGCGACAAACTCACCTACACGACCAAATACGGCGCTCGTACCTATGAAGTCTACTCGAAAATCCAGATTGACGAATACGACAATCTGCCGTTGTCGTGGTCTGCTGACAATATTCTGACCCTCATTACCTGCGTCGCCGATGTTCCCGAACTGCGCTACTGCGCACAGGCAAGAGAAGTGAAGTAGACTGATTGCCGGTTCGATATTTCTTCTAAAAAGATGTAATTTTAGATAAATACCTATTGACAAGTGGTGAATAGTTTGGTATCATATAGTTAGGGAGCAGAGGACGTAAAAAAGGCTAACGGTTGAAATCCCTGATAAATCAACCTTTTTAAGGGAGGATACCACTATGAAAACCATTATCGGACTGGCAATCGGAATCGTTCTCGCAGCGGCGGTCATAATACCGCTTGCAAACCGGGGGACAGAGGCAAAACTCGAAGCTCAAAAAAATCAAATCGCGCTCGAACAAACGCAAGCGGAACTCGAAGCAATGAAAATGGCGGCACAAACCCAAATCCCTTCTGAAACAACGAAACCGCAGGAAATCAAAGAAGTATCGGCAGAAACGCCCGAAACTACAGAGCTTGGTGAAACTTTCGCACCCGAAGAAACGGCTGAAATCAAGGCAGAGCCAACACCTCAACCGATTTCTTCTCCGCAGGTCAAAGAAACGCCCAAACAATCTGTAAGCGCGTATCCGAAATACTTCTACGAAAACGGTCAGAAATACGCCTACTATGACGAGTTCCACGAACGAGAGGGTATGAAAACACTCATTGCGGATGAAAGCGAACCGAACGCGACAAGCGGCGAAACCTATGACTGGCTTACAGACCCTCTGAAAGACGTGCCGGGTCCGTTTAACGGGAACGGCGGCAACTAAAAATCAAATAAAACTCACAGCGGCGAGGTCAAAAACGACTTCGCCGCTATTTTTATGCTCAAAGGAGGCTTTTGAATGAGGCGATTCAAACGAATTATGTCCGCGCTTCTCGCCGCCTTCCTGCTTATTGGCTCTGTCGGCATTACGGCGTATGCCGCTGACGGAGACCCCTTGGACGAAAACGGCGACACGGGCGGCACGGGGCCGGGCGGCAACGGCAGTTTGCGTGAATACTGGACGACCGCTTGGCAAGGTATGCGAATTACCGTCATTGACGTGACCGACACGAGCGACATCGCGGCAAATGGCACGGTCAAAGGGAAAGTCGCGGCGGGAACGGTGTCTGTGGACATCACAAATCTTAACACGTCGGATAACTTTTTCACCCGCACAGTCGGCGGCGATGGCTCTACCGCGCTCGCGAGCGGCAATAAGGTCACGCATTTCGGCAAGGTCAGCAAGATGGACTACCGTGACGGCGAGGCTATCGCGAGTACCACGGCAAACTATGCCTTTCAGACGGTGACGGGACTGCCGATTTTAATGGGCAGCAATCAAGCGTCGGCGCAGACGATTAAGGACTACATCAATAATCCGGCGATGCTGACGAATATCGCGGCTTGGTGCGGCATCAGCAGTTACGAGGAACTGACGAGCGGTAAATACAAGATTCTCGCCGAGCCTATCCTATACTGCCTGATTGACACCTACAAATACGCGTTCACCCCGACAGAAGCGGCATTGTGGAAGCCCCACGGCAACCAGACGGGCTGGCCGCTGATTAACAACACGCTCGCCAACGCCTTTTTCCTTGAATACGACGAGCTTGGCTGGGACAAGTGGACAGGAGCGGCGAATATCAATCAGCCGTTCCAAACGATTATTGACGACCTCGGTATGCATATCTATTCTATTGCGCCCGAAGACACGACTCCGCCTCCGTCCGATCCGCCGCCGAGCGACCCTCCCCCGTCCGATCCGCCCCCCTCTGACCCGCCGCCCGTTAAGGTAGAGTTTAAGAAAATTGAGTTTGGAACGAATATCGGACTTCCCGGCGCGGTTTTCAAGATTACTCAGCTTTCGCATTGGGAAAAGCGGCTCATTGATCCGAACGAAAACGACGACGGCGAGTTCTATGACGACGATAACGGCGATGAAATCAACTCCGGCGACCCCGGTTATCACCATAACGTCGAGGACTTAGCCGACGACATTTGGGAATGGATTGAGATTCACAACTACGAGAACGTCGGCACGTTCGTGAGCGGAGCGGACGGCAGTATTCCCATCGGCGCGTTGGAGGCGGGCGCGTATGTGATTGAGGAAATGATTCCTCCCGCAGGTTACGCTCTTGACGACACAAATCGGATTCAATATTTCGACATTCCCCGCACGGACGCTGATACCCCTGCCGGATATGAAGTAAAAATCACGTTCAGCAACAAGAAACTCCCCGGCTTGACCGTCCTCAAGGTTGACGAGGAAACAGGCGAACCGCTCTCAGGCGCGGAGTTTTCAATCCGTCATAACGGCAACATCGTCTATGAGGGCGTGACGGACGCAAGCGGGATTATCAATCTGCTTGACTTGGCGCTGGGTTGGTATGAAGTCACGGAACTTGCCGCGCCGTTCGGATACTTGAAGCGCGACGAGAGCAAGAGCGTATACCTCGAAGCGGGCGGCTCGGCGCAGCTTAAATTTGATAATCGCCGCAGACCCACGCTCGAAATCGAAAAGGTTGACGCGCAGGGCGGCGCGCCGCTTGCGGGGGCAAAGTTTCGCGTAACGAAAGCGGACGGCGCGACTGTCGGCGAGTACGTCACCGGCGCGAACGGGAAAGTTACCATCCCGAACCTCGACGAAGCCGTGTACAGCGTGGAGGAAACCCTCGCGCCTGTCGGGTATATCCTTGACCCGCAGCACAAGGATATTGCGCTTGAATGGGGTACAACCAAGACTCTTGTGTTCACCGACCACAAAAAGCCCGGACTGACGATTACCAAGACCGACGAAGCCACCGGCGAACGGCTCGCCGACGCGTATTTCCGTGTTGAATCACTCGACGGCAACGGTTTGTACTATGAGGGCGCGACGGACGGCAACGGTCAAATCCACCTTGACGATTTAGCCGAAGGCGTCTATGAAATCACCGAAACCGCCGCGCCTGACGGATATATCATCGCCAATCACTCGAAACAAGTGGAACTGCTCGCCGACACCACGGTCAACGTGATGTTCACGAACAGGGCAAAACCGACGCTCAAAATCGTTAAGCTTGATGAGAATACCAAGCTACCGCTCGCGGGCGCGAAGTTCACGGTTCAAAAAACCGAGAGTAACACCGTTTCCGAGTATGTGACAGGCGCGGACGGCACGGTCACTATTCCGAATCTTGACGAAACGGTCTACTCCGTTACTGAAATTGTTCCCCCCGCCGGTTATGTTCTTGACGGCGATCCGCATACGGATATTCGCTTAGAATGGGGCAAGACATCTACGGTCATTTTTACGAATCTGAAAAAGCCCGCACTGACGATTATCAAGTACGACGAGCTGACCAACAAACCGCTTGCGGGCGCTTCGTTCCGACTGTGGAAAACAGAGAGTGAGACTTGGAGCGAAACGCAAGTGACGGATGCTAACGGCAGAATCACTTGGACCGGCTTAGACCCCGGAATATACAGCGTTCAGGAGATTGACGAGCCGTATGGCTATTTCAAAGACCTTTCACGCAAAGAAATCCTGCTGAACGGCGGCGACAATAAGGAGCTTGAATTCTTTAACCGACCGCGACCTGTACTGCGAATCTTCAAGCGCGACGCGATTACGGGCGAACCAATCCGGAACACCGTTTTCAAGGTGCAGAAAACCGAGGGCGCGACCATCGGTGAATTTCTGACGGACGAAAACGGAGAGATTGAGCTTTCTCCGGCGACCGGGTATCTCTTGGAAGAAGCCGTATATACCGTGACGGAAGTCGCGCCGCCGAGCGAGTATTTGCCGGGCGGCAATCCATAATAGGAAAAGGCGGAATAATATTCAATTGCTCCGCCTTTTCCGGACATATAAATTCCGCTTCACCGCGATTCAAGACTATTTGGGGTTTACAGTAAGATACAAATCAGACCTCCGGTTCCCTCATTTACAACCCTTTGCAGAGTCTCGCGGATTTTCATTTGAGCGTCCTCGGGCATTTTTTCTATTTTGCCCCGCAGCCCCTCTCCGGCTATATCGTACAGCGGTTTTCCGAAGATATTACTGCTCCATATTTTCCCTGTATCACCCTCAAATTCTTGAAGGAGATAGTTGACAATTTCCTCGCTCTGGCGCTGACCATCCACTACGGGGCTGACCTCTGTTTCGATATTGGCAAGCATCATATGTATGCTCGGCGCGGACGCTTTCAGCTTAACCCCATAGCGCCCTCCCCGGCGCACGATTTCCGGCTCCTCGAGTTTAAGCTCATCAAGCGACGGATAAACTACGCCGTATCCGGTGGTTTTCACATCGTTCAGCGCGTTTTTAATTTGGTCGTAATCCTTTTTGACCGTTGCCATATCGGAAATCATCGACATCAGGTCGCCGTCGTCGTTCACCGTCAGTCCGCCGCGTTCCGAAAGCGTTTGATAGAACAGCTCACGCGGGAGTTCAATATCCGCGGTAATCGCGCCGGTACCGCTGCAAATTTCGCGGATGCCGGCATAAGATACATTTTCGCTGCCGCTTACTTTGGCGAACGCCGGCTCGACGTCACGCACCCTCGAGATTCCGCTGCAGCTGTCTTTTACGGAACTGATCAATCCGGCCTTTATCGGATGGTCAAACGGCAAAGCGTCCACCCACGCGGGCAGATATACGCCGACCTCCGTTACGGGGAACTCGTACAGTACGCTTCCTATGATGCCGGCGACGTCGTCGCCCGAAAGCTCTAAGCAGTTTACCGGGACACAAGTAACGTCGTAATATTCGCTGATTTCGGCTTGCAGCGACTGCGTGTACGGATCAGAAGGATGAGCAGAGTTCAGCACTACGACAAACGGCTTATTAAGCGCTTTAAGCTCAAAAATTACCCGCGCTTCCGCGTCAACATAGTTTTCGCGCGGGATATTGGTAATACTGCCGTCCGTCGTCATAACGACACCGATTGTGCTATGTTCGTCAATCACCTTGCGCGTACCGATTTCAGCCGCCTCCGCAAGCGGCATTTCATCATCAGACCACGGAGTGGAAATCATACGCGCGCTGCCGTTCTCGTCAAACGCGCCGAGCGCGCCGTCAACCATATATCCTACGCAATCAACAAGCCGCACGTTGAACTCCGCACTGTCGCCGAGTTTGATTTTCACCGCGTCCTCCGGAACGAATTTCGGTTCCGACGTCATAATGGCGCGTCCCGAGGCACTCTGCGGAAGTTCGTCTTTCGCGCGTTCTCTGGCGTTTAGGTCGGAGATGTTCGGCAGCACAAGCGTTTCCATAAAGCGTTTAATGAAAGTCGACTTGCCGGTTCGAACCGGTCCTACTACTCCAACGTAAATATCCCCGCCCGTGCGGGCAGCTATGTCTTGATAAATTTTTTCCATTTTACCCTCCTTGACCAATGCGCTTCCGGCACATTTCTTGTTGTCAATATTTACGCGGATAATTTTGTGATTATTACATAAAATAAAACTGACTCGGGTTTGATTGAGATCGCGCCGAACCGGTTGGAGGGTATTTGTAATGCGTGTAACCGAAATAATGAAAAGCGAGGTAGTAAGCGTAACGCCCGACACTCCGGTGTCCGGCGCCGCCCGGCTTATGGCTCAGTACAACATAGGCTCTCTGCCGGTGTGTTTGCCTAATGGCAGACTGCGCGGGCTGATAACCGACCGCGATATTGTAACACGCTGTGTAGCCGCCGAAGAGGACGCCGGCAGAATGACCGTCCGCGAAATTATGACGCGTTCCGTCACCTGCGTTTCCGCCTCCGACACTTCCCAAGCGGCGGCACGGCTTATGGCGCGGAAGCAGATTCGCCGCCTGCCTGTTACCGAGGATGACGGTACTGTAAAGGGAATGCTGTCGCTTGCCGACCTCGCCCGCGCCGCGAAATGCGAATCGGACGCGGCGAACGCTCTGCGCGAAATCAGCGGGAATGTTCCCGCCGTTTCATAGCGGCGGCGCAAGTCCGAATGTTACTCCGCCGTAAGGCACAAGACCGCTAAGTTGTAAATAGTCTTTAACTGAGAGCCGATTCCGATTATTCGCCATGCGCGAATCAAAGCGCGGTTCGAGGATCGCGGACAAAACACAGCAGGACACGCGACGCGCGCCCTGCGTATCAAAACTTTCACGCGCAAAAGACAGCATTTCTGACTTTCGCGCAGACATTCGCGGCGTAATGTTGACGCTTACATCAAACTTGCCATCGTCAGGAAGCAATTTGCCGTCCAAGTACTCCACGGCCATGGGTCAGACGCAATCGGAGGAAGATCAAGGTCAATCCACTCCCCCGCCTGAGACTCATGATTGTCCGGATACTTGTCAATAGGGCTGAATCCCAATATCATTCCCTTGTCGCGGATGTTGTTAAGATAACGTTCCGCGATCAACCGCGCTTCAGCCTCTTTCCCGGCGGTGAACAGCCCGACCGTCAGAATCATATTTTGCGGAGCTATGACGCGTCCCAGCGTAAACTGATGCGCCAGTCCGAGCTTCGGAGACTTCAGACTTTCTGACGCCAGCCCGATCGGCGTAAGCCATTCGCCCTCTTTGGTGAGGTTCGCCGCGACCTTGTCAATGATACTCTGCGGCAAGCGTTTTCCCAACATAATCGGCTGAAGAGTGGCAAGACTCAGACTCTTAACCGGCTGCGACGCGAACTTCTTCGTTACGAACTGCCCGCTTTCGTCGTCCCAAAACTCATCTGTAATTGTTTGCAGCAACCGCTTCGAGCGCTTATCGAACTCATCCGCGACCGCTGAGTTTCCGGCCTTGCGGGCAAGCAACGCTGTCATCTCCATAAGCACTACAAGGAACGCGAGAATATCCGGATTGCTTGCGGGGAAACCATCCGCGAATATGCTTGCGTCGTCCCAACCGGAGTCGTGCGGACTTTTGGCGTAAATCACATCGTCCCCGCGTCCCGCCGTTTTCAGCTCCGTCCAGAAGTTGACCCACTTAGCGAACTTCGGATACATACGCGTACACTCCTCCGCCGTAAGGAAGTCGTCTCCGCAACGCTTGATTATCCAATCCAGGGCGAAGCCTTGGAACGGCGCCTGAATACCCGCGCCGCCGCTGTAAAACAGCATTCCCGGCAGTTGACCGGTCGCCGGATCCTGATGCTCAAACAGACTGCAAATCTGCCGCCACGCTTCTTGCGGGTTAGCCTGCTGAGCCATAGCGTTATATGACTGCTGCCAACTTGCCGCCGCCGTCAGCCATTGCAGATGCATCAGTATCATCGGCGTAACGTAATACCCGCCCGGCTTTACGCGGTGCGACCAAATCAGCCATTTGGCGTATTCCGCCGTTTCGGCATACTCGGACGGTACAGCGGTTGGATAGTTTTTCTTGAAGTTCTCAAAATCGGCTTTGTTTGCCGCGATAAGCGCGTCGAAATCCTCGTAGTTCGGATAGCCCTCAAACTCCGTATCGGCATCATACTCGTGAATCCCGACGTCAAGCTCACGCGTGTCGTCGGTCGGGTTCAGAATCGCCTTGAAACTCTTGCATACGCCGTTATCAAAGACGCTCTCCCAAGTTACGCTGCCTCTGATAGCCTCAAAGAACATTTTCCCGAAGCGTCCGAAGTTTGCCTCGAATTTTCCGGCATCACGCGCAAAAACTCCCTCACAGATAGCCGCTGCCGCTTCCGGCGCGGCGTTCCGGGCGCGAAGTGAAACCTCAATCGGAGCGTTTCCGCGAATACGCAAGTGACCCTTATCGGTCAGGACAATCTCGCCCCAACCGGCGGCTTCTCCGTACTGCTGAAATCGAACAGAACCCTCATCGGCGGTATACCGGTAACGCACTTCACGCGGAAGTTGCGTATACGGCGCGCGCTGAAGCAGCTTAATGTCAAAGTTGAACATTCCGCCCTGCATAGCGTTGTCCGTTTTGAAGCCGGACAACCGCAGAATCGGCAGATTGTAATCCTCGTAAATGTAGAAATAGGAACCATGCCGCCCGTACGGCGCCTGAATCAGGTCGAATTTTTGACCATTCCCGAATTTAACACTCATTTATCGTACCTCCGTTTCAAGGTTGGCGCATACCGAATCTAACGCGCTGATAAGCGAATGAAGCTCCGTGTCATATTTGGGCGAACTATCGCCGGACGGCGCGCCGCCGTACTCGCCGGCATAGGCGTAGAAATATCGGCGTGATGCGGCGTCAAAGCGGTATGTGTTCCACCAGTTAAGCTGATTGCGGATAACCGAAATCAATTCCCGCTTCTTGTCCGCGCCGGCGGCTGACAGCTTACCGGAGACATACAACGCGCTGACAGCCGCCGCGTATGCCGGACGCTTGCGCGCTGAGGACTTCGCATGCGCAAGCGCGGTTTCCAAAGCAAGCTCCGCATCCGCGAACACAAATGGGTCGTCCGTTCCGAACGCCCAAACGGAATATGCCTCCGTCTCGTCAATCGGCTCGCTTAACTTGCCCTTAAACGCGGTGAAGTCAGCCTGAGAATCAGCGGCGCAATCCGCAATGGAACGCGTAATTTCCGGAACCGCGGCATAGTCGCCGAGGCTGAACATCGCAAGACTGATTTTTCCGTTCCGCGCTGTGACGCGGAGATCCGCCGGTACACTACTCCACTGCTTGATCAACCATGTGTCGTCAAACGTGTGCTTTCCCGTCAAAACCTTTAAGACAATTCGCCCGCCGCTGTTAAGTTCCGCGCCGTCCGGCAAGTTAAGCGTACTGCCGCTGCCCATTCCGGCGGCGGCTTGCTTAAACAGTCGCAAGGACGGCACATTACCCTCTATGCGCAGAGCGTTCACCGGAGCGTCAATAGCGATTTTAAGTTCCCCGACAGGTGATGTGATGGTTGCGGAGGAATAGTCCGCGGTAACATCATACGCGGTCTCCGCACCGGACGTGTCAAAGATTTGCAGTTGCAGAACGCCTCCGCTTTGAGCTGCGCCGAGCATATGCTCAAACCCAAGCCCCGCTCCCCGCGCGGGCTTAATGCCAACGTACCAGCCCTGAGGCTTCTGCGAGTTCGCTCCGTTCTCGCGGCAGAAAATTACGGACGCTTTGCCGTGAGCTAACGGAAGTTTTGAAATGTTCATAGTAAAACCTCCTTTATCCCTAATGCTTCAGATAAGGGGACGATTAGGGTCGGCGAGCGCGACGTAATCGCTGCCGAACAACTTTGTTTCAGCCTCGCTGATGATTTCGTCCATCGTGAACGGATCCGGTGACTGCTTGAAGAACATCTTGGTCGGTGCCGGGTCAGTATACAGACCTACCATATTGCCGATGGTAATAAACACGCTGCCGCTGACCTTAGCAGAACGATCCGACGCCAAGTAAGCGATAAACGGAGCGACGTTCTCCGGCGGAGTGTTGCTCTCATAGCTGAACACTTGCGTGTTCGGCGCGGTAAGGCTTTCTCCGTCCGCCTCGGCAACTTGGCGAAGCGTTTCGATCTCATACGCCGCGCGAGTTCTCGCCGCGGGGCAGAAAGTATTTGCCGTAATGCCGTACGCCCACAGCTCCTTAGACAATCCGCGAGTGAACCCGACTACGCCGCCGTTAGAAGCGCAATATTCCGCATGCTTTATTACATCGCCCATAAACGCCGGACTGGCGCAGTTCAGAATTCGTCCGTACCCCGCCTTCTTCATATATGGCACCGCGAATTTCACCACATTGAAATAGCCCTTAGGCTTAACGCTAAGTACATTGTCCCACAACTCTTCGGTGATGTTTTCAACGTCGCTGACACCGAATCCTCCGGCTACGTTGCAAACAATGTCGATCTTGCCGTAGGTCTGAACGGCAAATTCCACCAGCTTTTTAGCGTCGTCCATTTTAGAAATGTCCGCGAAGCAAGCGGAAGCCTCTCCGCCGGCAGCCTTGATTGTATCCGCCGTAGTCTGAGCGTCCCCGTTCTCCGCCGCGTACTTCTCCTGAAACCACTTCTTTTGTTCCTCTGAGAGTTTTGCGTACTTGTCGTCAGAGACCATAGCCTTCCCCGTGGAACCGGGTTTGCGATTGTTAGTGACTACCTTAGCGCCCTCCGCCGCGAATTTAAGCGCGATTGCGCGCCCGATCCCTTGTCCTGAACCGGTAACGATAGCCACGCGTCCCTCTAAAATTCCTGCCATAATTAAATGCCTCCTTGTGTTGTTTTTTTAGGTATTGTTTTTTCGACTTTATGTTGGAAATCATCATAGGCTTTTGCCGCGGAAAAGATGACGACGCCCCTGTTTGCGACTTTGACCTCCCTGCCAACCATTGCGTCCGGACCCGCTTTTGCGATCAGTTCTTTGCCGAGTTTGTCTATTATCCCACGTACTCTGCTATGCCATATCTGAATCTGAGGATTTCGATCCTCGTCGTTTTGATATTCGCCGGGTTCAATCGACGCAAGCCATTCGCGAAACGGTATGTCCATACGGAAATAGGCGAGCTCTTTGGCTGATGACGCAATACCTTTCAGATTATTTTCGTCGCTGCCGCCGATTGATTGGGCGATGGCTTTGGCAAGGGTTCCGACGTGACCGGACAGATCTTCGGCTCTTTTAACCTCGTTCGTTACTATTTCAACCCACCCGCTTCCCAATTCGGTCAGGAAGTTTGCCGAGATTGTCAGACTGTCCGAAAAAACATTTTTAACAGCCGTACTATTTTTGAATGTTATACTTGCAGTATTCAGCCGCACAAGCGTTTTATCCAAGTTGAGCAGTTTGATCCAAGCCATTACTCCGGGACTCCTTTGATCATCTCCGGCAAGAATAGCGGAAAAGTCCCGCCACATCTGTTGCGGTTCATCAATCCGACGCGGAACGTAATCACCCGCTCTGAAAGCCGACCCGCCATTATTGCCCGTCTGATTCGTTTTCAACTTTTTCAATAACGTCATTGGCTCTATGAACGGGTTTGCAATACTCAATTGTTTTCCTGCCCAAATATTACAGCCGGCAATCTCCAAATTGTTGCTATCACGACAAAGTTCAACCAATCTAAAGGGGAATGTAAAGAGTTCTGCGCGGTTTTGGGGAGGCGCCGGTGTTATATCAAGAAGATATTGGGCGGAAATGTCAATGTCTTGCTCCCACCTTACAGTACAACCTTTAAAATCATACTCATTCCCGCAAACCAAAGAAAAATTCAGCATAAGCGTATCAAATAAGGTATTTCCACAGATCCATACTAACCCCATATTGCACAGCCACGGCAAACCAAATCCCTGTATTTTCCTTGTTCCGACCGGTGGTCTCCCCGACGGCGAAACAGCAAATGAATTTATGTAAATCAACCACCTGACCGCCTCCGAATAGCTGACCCTGCAATCTGTTCGCAAGTTGAA
>JAITKN010000028.1 GCA_031278415.1 Oscillospiraceae bacterium | reverse complement strand
CTTGCCGCCAGACGCAAGCGACTTGGGGATACCCCCGAGTCATATTGGGGACACCCCCGAACGACTCGGGGATACCCCCGAACGACTTGGGGATACCCCCGAACGACTTGGGGACACCCCCCGAACGACTTGGGGACACCCCCGAACGACTTGGGGATACCCCCAAATGACTTGGGGATACCCCCGAACGACTTGGGGACACCCCCGAACGACTTGGGGATACCCCCAAATGACTTGGGGATACCCCCAAATGACTTGGGGATACCCCCAAATGACTTGGGGACACCCTCAAAAAGCAATGTGCAAACGACTTTTGGGGGTAGAGCCACTTTCTTAGCCAAGATCTTGTTAAATGTGTAAATATGAGCGTATAATTCTGTGTATTTATGCGGCGTCCTCCTCAAAAACAGGTATTTTTATCCGTTTTTGTGGATGTAGCTAAGCAGTAAAAAAGTAAACGCTTTTGCCGTGCCTGCGGCGAACATTACGGTTGACAAAAGCTAAGAGCGGTGGTATAATGCGGTAAAAGAAATTTTTCGCGGATAGAGGATTAAGAAATGACGACAAAGCAATCTCGCCTCGGCGTACTGTTCGGCGTTAAAGATATGACTGTCGGCAGTCCGCTGTCATTAATGCTGCTGTTTTCGTTGCCGCTGCTAATCGGCAATGTGGCGCAAATGCTGTATACAGTAGTGGACGGAATAATACTCGGCAATATGATTAACAAAGAAGCGCTTGCCGCAGTTGGTGTAAGCGCGGCGATTCAACAGCCGTTTAATACGTTCTTTATGGCTGTGGGAGTCGGCGCAACGGTGATGGTATCGCAGTACTTCGGAGCAAAGGATAAGGAGCGCTTGTCGCTGGCGACCGGAACCTCGCTTGTACTTACGCTTGTTGTCACGGTGTTCATAACGGTTGTCGGCATACCGGTGTCCGGATTTTTCTTGGAAAAAACCAATGCGGGTCACCCCGGGGAACTGCTATTTGACTACGCGAAGCAGTATCTGCAAATTACATTTGCGGGAGCCATCGGGCTGGGATTCTACAATATATTGTCCGGAATTCTACGCGGATTAGGCGATGCGATTTTCCCGTTCGTAGTGTTGGTTGCGACCAGTCTATTGCACATAGCGTTGGATTTCCTGTTCGTGGGTCCGTTCAGGATGGGTGTCGCCGGAGCGGCGTGGTCTACATTTATTGCGCAGTACGTAAGCGCGGCGGCGTGTCTGTGGCGGCTTATGCGAATGAAATCCACATTGGAAGTAAGCCGCCGCACACTTCGCCCGAACAAAGCTATGGCGGTTCAGATTATTAAAATCGCGTTACCCGCCGGCATAATGCAATGGGTTCTATCCGCCGCCGCGCTGTTTGTTCAGTCGCTTATCAACAGTATTCATGTGGTCAGCGCGGCGACGGGACTCGCGACGAATACCATATTTTTGGCGGCAAATACGGCGGTCACGCGTATAGACGGATTAGCCAATCTGCCCAGCCAAGCGTTCTCTATGGTGGGTTCCACATTTGCGGGTCAGAACATCGGCGCGGGAAGGCTCGACCGAGTTAAACAGGGCTTCCGCATAATCTTTACGCTGTCAATGGCGGTAGAACTTGCGCTGTTCATCTTGATATACATATTCGCGCCGGAGCTTGTGAAGATGTTTATATCTACGTCCGACCCCGATGCGCAGACAATCTTGGAACTCGGCACGCACGTAGTGCGGATCAATGTCTGGAATTTTCTGATAATGGTTATAGTGCAGTCTACCAATGGTGTTATACGCGGCGCGGGAGATACGATAGCGGTTATGATATTTACGCTTATTGCTACGGTCGGAGTCCGTATTCCGGTCGCGTACATATGGGTAATGAACGACAAATCCGCAATGTTCCCGAACGGCGGTCCGGACGGCGTATTCTGGTCAATGGTCATCGGGTTCAGCGTAGCGGCTGCCCTGTGTATGATTTATTACCTCTCCGGACGTTGGAAAAGGAAGGCGGTTGTGAATACCGTGTCTCTGAAAAGCTGATTTACGGTTGACAAGCAGTATGTTTGTGTTATACTTTGTAAGACTTACGGATTTTTTGTCCGACAAGGCTGCACGAAAAATCCAAATGAGAAAGGCTCATAACGATTATGACTCATAAAAAAACCGCGATAGCATCGGTTATCTGCTCCGCCGCGCTTATTATGCTGCTCGGTGGCTGCGCGATACTCGGCACGGGAACCGAGAAAAGCGCGGCTTCGGACATATTTGACACTTGGACTGCTGACGCGGTTTCTTCAATTGACTTTTCGCTCAATCCTCAGAGCATATACGTGACACTCTACGACAAAGCGCAAATCAGCGGCGTGGTTGCGCAGATCCGCGTGTTAAAGCTCGGAGAGCGGATTGATGAATGGCGAGACTCTGAAGGTCAAACTGTCGGGTTTAATATGCGCAAAGCTGACGGCGAGTTTATAGAAATCTATATTTACGGCAGCGATGTAGTGATAAACGGACAAGGCTATAAAACTGAAAATTCAGAGCCTTGCTATGAATTGATTCAAATAGGCAATGACATAGGTGTCGATTATCTTGCCAATCCCGATAAGTACCGGAATCCGAATCCGCCCGCTGAAACGTCGGTGCATCTTGCCGCTTACAACAACTACAAGTGCGAAGCCGCGCCTGTTTCGCCGTCGGAGGCAACTTCCGCCGCGGACTTGTTGGATGAATCGGTTACTCGAGCGATTTAAGACGATAGCGACGCTGTGGCTGTGGGAACTGCGTGACGTCGGAATCTGCGGCGCGGCAAATTATACTTGTACAGAATTGCGTTTTTCGGACATAATTGCAGAAAAGAGTTTATTCAGAATCATTTTCCGCGAAGCGCAAACCGACGATACCGCGTCCAACGTTCCGTGTTCTATGAACGCCATAGCGGGACAGCCTCCGGAACATACGGATTTGTAGGCGCAGGGGCGGCAATTTTCAAGAGTGTTTTTGCGTTTTTGAACAGCGTCAATGAATTGCGCGAGTTTATTTCCGCATATAATGTCTTCAAGTTTTTCATCAATTATACTGCCTATCGAAAATCTATCATCTGTGAACGCTTGACACGGAAAAACGTTGCCGTCAAGTGCTATTCTAAGTCCGCATTTCACATTTTCAGCTTTCGTATTATAGGGGCAACTTACATCGGGGTCTGTAAATTTATTCGTTATTTTAACATTATGGTTTTGATTCCAACGCTCCGACAATTCCGCTATTTCCGGGCGCATTAAAAGCGCGTCCGGCGGAAGATAGCCGCTGAAATTTCCGCCGCCGCTCTCGGTTCGGTGTATTACCGCAAGGGTAATGCTCGATATTTCCAAACTCTTGGTATCGGTCGCAAATTCGCGTTCAATCATTTTCAAAAACTCCGGGAATCCGTCTATATTGTTTGTATGCAGATTTAAGCGCAGATTTATGTTGCCGCTATATCCGCGTTCACGAGTTGTTTTGACACCGTGCGTAATTTTCAGAAAATTTCCTTGTCCGCGGGTTATATCGTGAACTTCGGCGTTCCAGCCGTCGAAAGTAAGCTGCAGCGAGGGTTGATATTCTGTGATTATGTCAATGCTGTCATTGTCAAAACATTTACCGTTTGAAATTATTGAAACGGTAAAATCCATATGTTTTGCTTCCGATAATATTTCAGGCAGATTTTTATGCAGGAATGGTTCGCCGCCGGAGATCGCGGCAGATGTGACTCCCGCGTCTTTCAGCTGTGAAAACATATCCGTGATTTTTTTGAGCGGCAGACTCTCCCCCGACGACACGAGTTTTTCGTTGTAACAGTATGGACAGCGTTCGTTGCACAAGCCTGTTATTTCTATGTAAGCCGCGATAATTTTAGCCATTATTGCCATCCTCCCACACTATGCCAAGTTCCGAAAGTTCCGAATAAACGCGCAGCGCGTCCGCTTCGAGGATAGTGCGGCTTATGCCTGAGCCGGAATAGCGTTCGGCATATTTATCTGAAATTACAGAGAGAGTGTCGTTGCCGCACAATTCAAAAAACACGGCGGCGGGATTATTCAGCAAAATTATTTTTCCGAGCGTTTCGTCATAATACATATGGGTATTCTCGTCTGCTTTTGAGTAAAGCAGTTCCTTTTTTCTGACAACAGACATAATTTGACCTCCCTTAGTTAGAAAAGACAGAATCAGGCGAAACCGTTACTGCCCCGGACGCGCAGACGTTGGCGGTTTCGCCTGTGTTAGATTAGAACGAGTACTGAACGCTGCAATAATTTGCTGCCGCATTGCAGTATGTATAACTTGTGGGCGGCGCGCAAGACGAGCCCGCCGGTCCCGATATATAGTCTATACTTTGGGCACAATAGATAACATGGCAGGTTGCGTCCAAGGTTGCTTCCAAAAGTTCCTCCGCGTCCGCGCCTTCGATCGCGTGGACTACCGGGGATTCATAGTTATCATTTGACATTTCGAACGTTCTCCTTTCTTTCGAATATAGGTATTTGTGCATTTTTTGCGTCCTTTGTGTATTATATCACATAATTTGGAAAATACAACAGTTTTTCGCGTTAGAGCAAAACTTTTTTCAAAATGACGAACGTGCGTTGGCAAATCAGCAACGCGACACATTTACGGCGCGGAGAGCAGGTTTTTTAACGGTCACACGAACATCACGAACGCGAGGTTCATCGTGTTCGGCGTGAAAAACCTGCCGCAAGCGAGCGCGAATGTGCGGAACGCGCTGCTGTTCAACGCGCTGTCGTATATGTCGGACAGACTGCTGAACGAGGGTCGGACGATCGCGTCGATCGACGAGCTGTATCTGTTCCTTACGAATCCGACCGCGATAGAGTACATTTGCGGCTTTATGAGGCGCGTCAGAAAGCGCGATTCGGCGGTGTTTTTGGCGAGGAAAATGTGTTTTTGACAGAGGCGCACAGAACACTACTGACCGAACGCACCGATAGCGGCGCGACGGTGTACGCGCTTGTTCGCACCGCGGCATACACTTACACGGATGGAGTGCTTCTTGATGTGGGCGGCAGCTATATTCCCACAGCACTGACGTTTGAATTCAGCGGCGACGGGGTGTACACACTCTCCGAATACTGGCTGCCCGGTGACGGAAGCTACTTCGCGCCATCAATCCGCGAAAAATTTCCCGAGAGCGTTCAAACAGACGCGATAAGCAACCTGGCTTTTGCGGAGGAATTGAGCATTGCCGCGCTGAGATCCGCGCAGCGCCGGTTCGGAATCACGGACTTCACTCCGCCGGAGGTCACAGCCGCGAGACCGCCGGAGCTTGCGGTCGGATCGGCGCCCGACTGGGCGGAATATTTCCGCGTAACCGACGATGCGGACGGCGAAATATCGCTCGAAAATGCCTATGTTTGGGATGTGATGGTAGATTTATCCGCTGCCGGCAGGTACCCGCTGCAAATCTCGGTACAGGATCGCTCCGGCAATCAAACCCGCGCGGAGTTTGAGATAGCGGTTAAATAGCTAAAACATTCCGTCTAATCCATTTTCCGCAAGTGCCTCCGAAAAAAAATTGCTGAATTAACAAAAAAACACTTGACTATCTAAATACAATTGTGTTATAATGACTACGAACTGAGGGCAGGTAGGCTCTAATCTATAACATAATTGAGGGGCTGAAAATGGAGAAAGAAAAAAAGAAAATATACGAAAGCGTACCCAAAGCTATTGTTTATACATTTTTAATGTATTTTTTGGCGATTGCTGAACTTGGCATTTTGTCGGGCTTCAGGTTTGACATCGTTACTCCCGGTGGCAACAACGGCGCGGATATCGGGCTTATGGGCTCAACCCAAGGTTATACCCTTGCGCGCATCGGGGCGGAGGTCGGCTGGCAGTTCGTTACGGTATCCGCGTTGCTGTTCTTCGGGGCGATTGCCTATTGCTTTTGGATGGGGTTCCATCGTCAGATTTGGGGTGCTGTAACGATTGCGGCCGTAAACCTTCTTCCGCTTATCGGGTTGGCAAATACGTCCGAACCGAACGGACTGTATAGCTTCTTTTGGGGTTACGGAACATCGGGTGTCCTTCCGTTTATGTCTCTTTTCGGATTGCACACGCCCGCTGACCCGAACAATCGCGTCGGTCAGATAATTTTTATGGTTCTGTTCGCGATTCTGTGCGTGGCTGGTTGGATCCTTGGGAAAGCATATCGCAAGAGCTACGCGCTCAAATATGAGTTTGACCTTTCGATTCCGTTGGTTTAAGTTCTGACTGACATCATAAATGAGCGGCGAAAACGCCGCTCATTCTGTCTTATATTGGCGAAACCCCGAACGCGCGGCGCAACTTTTCAATAGCTCGCTTCTCAATTCGCGACACATAGGAACGTGAGATGCTCATACGTTTGCCGATTTTGGACTGTGTTTCGGGCGGGTTGCCATTCAGTCCGAAACGCGCAATCATCACTTGCGATTCGCGCGGGGTAAGCGCGGAGCTTACCAGTTCTTTTAAGCGTCCGGAATCCTCTCGGCGTTCCAGTTCCTCTATGATATTATTGGCAGACGTGATGGTGTCAAGCAGCGTCAAGTTGCTTTCTTCATCGCCGACTTCGATAAATCCGTTGAGCGAAAGTTCACGATACGCGCTATGGTCTTTGCGGAATTGCATAAGTATTTCGTTGTCAATACATCGCGCGACATATGTGGATAGCTTAGTATGCATATCGGGTCGAAAGGAGTCCACGCCCTTGATCAATCCGACAGTACCCATACTGATAAGGTCTTCTTGGTCGTAGCGCGAATAATACTTTTTACATATGTGAGCCACTAAACGAAGGTTATGCTCAATAAGTTTGTCTCTGGCATACTTGTCGCCTTGAGCAAGTCTTGCGACTAATTCTTCCTCCTCTTCCGGTTTTAACGCGCGTGGAAAAGAACCTTTGCCGCTGCCTCCGAGCCTCAAACTCCAAAATGCCGCTTTCAGCAGCAACAGAAGCGATATACTGAACATAAGTTAACCTCCTGAATATTATGGGCGGATAGTGAGTATCATAAACACAGACGATTGCCCTAATATTACTTATGCGGGTATCGCTCGTCCTAATTACGAATTGGATCCTGCAAATAAAAAACGCTGAAAAATTCGGGAATTTACGTTAAGGCGAAGCGTGTACAGCAGCGCGAGCCGCGGAACTAAAATATATGGAGAAGATAAAATGTATGGAATAGAAAAGGCGATCAGCCAAATACGCGCTTTGGAAACGCCAACTGTTATTGAGAACAAACCTATGTCCGAACTGACCACGTTCAAAATCGGCGGTCCGATTAGCGCGATAGTTTTCCCTAACAGTTTCGCGGCGGTTGAACCTGTTATATCTGTAATCAGAGATTGCGGATCGGAACCATTGTTTCTCGGGAATGGTTCCAATCTGCTGTGCGCGGACGATGCCATTAAGCGAATTGCCGTGTGTTCCCGACCTGACGGCAGCGGTTATCAACCATACACGGAAGTTCTCCCCGGCAATCGAGTTGCCGCCTCGACCGGGTCTCTCCTCGGCCGATTGGCAATGTTCGCAATGGCAAACGGACTCAGCGGGCTGGAATGGGCATCAGGTATTCCCGGAACCCTGGGCGGCGCAGTAAAAATGAATGCCGGCGCGTACGGCGGGGAAATGTCTCAGATAATCGAGACCGTTACGGTCATTTCAGCGTCAGGCAAAAAACTTACGCTGTCCGGTGCCGATTGCCGGTTTTCATATCGCCATAGCCGATTCTGCGAAGATGAGCAGGAGTTTATCACTACAGTAGTGATTAAACTGCAACCCGGCGATTCGTCTGAGATTCAGCGCAAAATGAAAGAACTCTCCCGCCGACGCAAGGAGAATCAACCTATTGATCTGCCCAGCGCTGGCAGCGTATTCAAGCGGCCCGCGAACGGTTACGCGGCGGACTTGATTGAGAAAGCCGGACTTAAAGGCTATCGCGTCGGCGGCGCGGCTGTCTCGGAAAAGCACAGCGGGTTCATAGTCAACCTTGGCGGAGCGTTATGTTCGGATGTTTTGCGCGTGATGGAACATGTTCAGGAAGAAGTTCTCCGCCAATTCGGAGTCGGACTTGAGCCGGAGATTAAGATAATTACCGCTTGACCATCGTCGCGCTTTGTTACATTGCTCAACCGCGATGCCCGCGGCTCTCTTGTGTACACACGATTGACAGTAGTGTGCGGTACACATAAACGCCGTTGCGATGGCAATCAACGCAACAGTTGCTTTGCCCCGTAAATCTATCTGAACATCCGCGTATAAAACCCGGGCGTTAAGCGCAATTCCGAACGACGATAACTTCAAAAGGCAGCTAAATAGTCGTACATTACTGCCGTCCGGTGATAGCCGCGCTTACATTTACACCCGTACACCCAACACTTTGCCGAGGAAAGTTGCCCGACGTGATCCGCTGCCCCATATAGTAATATCGCTGTCGCTTCGTTTGCGGTTAAGGGAAATTAAGTACATATTCTCTCCGTCTGAACGATACTGTTTACAGTAGTAGGCGCCATCGACGCAGAAAATACCGATATCTCCATCGTCTAAACTTATGCCGTCTTTCACGCAGTAGACGATTTGCCCATCTGTAATTTGAGGTTCCATACTGTCGCCGCTGATACGGACGGCGAACTGCGCGCGAACCGGTGCTTCCGGCATAAGCTCAATCATCTCAAAGTCGTCGCCTTCTATCGGCGCGGCAAGTCCTGCCGCCGCTGTGGTCAGATACAGCGGGATATACTGCTTTCCCCTTTTGCTTTCGGGTCTATACTGTATCTGCTCTAATTGCGCCTCCGTTATGCGTCGAACTTCTTCGTCTACCACAAAACTTACGACTTTTTGTCCATGCCTGTCCAACTTGCCGTACTTGGTACACAGGCGCTTTTCTTCCAGTGTAATGCCATCGCTTTTGCCGTGAACGAGATAATCTATGGAAATGTCGAAAAAATTCGCAAGTTTTAACAACGTCTCTAACCTGACCCCATCATAGCTTTTCTTGAACCAACCATCAATAGTAGTGTATGGGATTCCTGCCCTGCGTGACAGCTCCGACTTGCCGATATCATTTTCTTTCATTAACTGACTTAGCGTTTTAAGAAACATTTCTGTCTCCCTCCCTTTGCATAATGTGGAATGATAGACTCAGTATATCACACTCTTTCGTAAAAATCAATTACCTATCGAAAATTTTTTTCTTGTGATTCTGCGTTGTCAAATGATATGACCCATTTGGGCATTTCGAGGAGATACAGGATATGGCATATCGAGGTTGGAAGCCTTTGGAGCCGTAGGCGGAAAAGGCTTCCAACCTCGGCGCGGCGGTTCAGACCGCTTGTAATTTCTCTCTGAGCAGGGTCAGCGGGCTTTTTCTGCCCAGTATCCTCAT
>JAITKN010000004.1 GCA_031278415.1 Oscillospiraceae bacterium | reverse complement strand
ACGGCGCAATCACCCGCGCCGAGGCGGTGACGCTCATCAACGCCTATATCGAGCGCGGCGGCATCGACGCCGAATCGCCGTTCAGCGACCTGACGGCGTCGCATTGGGCGGTGCGCGATGTGCTTTCGGCGAGCGTTCGGCATAAACGTTCCGCCGAAACGCGGTAAAAGTCAGGCGAAACGCGAAATCAAACCGGAGCGAGTTATCTCGCTCCGGTTTGTATGTTGTGGCGGCGGCTTTGAGTGTTCACAAATCTTACAAATAACATGGTTCGGATGATGAAAAATTTTACTTGCTTTTTAGAAACATATGTGCTAAACTACATCCAGAATATTGTGCTATAATACTAAGGAGGCAGTCAATGCGAGACATTTATATTGTAAGCGCGGCGCGAACCGCCATCGGGGCAATGGGCGGTTCGCTCAAAGACACGCCTGCGGCCGCGCTGGGTTCTGTCGTTGTCAAAGCGGCGTTGGAACGCGCGGGAATCGCGCCGGAACACGTCAGCGAACTTATGTTCGGGTGCTGTTTGACGGCGGGGCTGGGGCAAAACGTGGCGCGTCAGGCGGCGGTCGGCGCGGGAATCCCGTATGAAATTCCAAGCTACACCATTGGAATGGTATGCGGTTCCGGAATGAAAGCCATCATTGAAGGCGCGCGCGCCATAGCGGCGGGTGACGCCGATGTGGTCGTTTCGGGCGGCACGGAGAATATGAGCGCGGCTCCGTATGTCACCGACAAGATGCGCTACGGCGCGCGGATGGGCAACGTAACGTTAATCGACAGTATGGTTAACGACGGTCTTACAGATGTTTTCAACAAATACCATATGGGGATTACGGCGGAAAACCTCTGTGACAAGTGGAACATCACTCGTGAGGAACTTGACGCGTTTGCGCTTGGCAGTCAGCAAAAAGCGGCGGCGGCAATCAAGTCCGGGCGATTTGCGGATGAGATTGCGCCCGTTCAAGTCAAGGCTAAAAAGGAAACCGTTGATTTTACGGTTGATGAGTTCCCGCGTGAGACAAGCCTTGAAGCGCTCGGGAAACTTAAACCCGCGTTCAAGCCGGACGGCGGACGCGTCACGGCGGGCAACGCCAGCGGAATCAACGACGGCGCGGCGGCGTTAACGCTCGCTTCCGGCGAAGCGGTTGCGAAGCTCGGACTGAAACCGCTCGTTCGGCTTACGCAATGGGGACAGGGCGGATGTGACCCTCAGTATATGGGCGAGGGCCCGATTTACGCCGTTCGGGACGCGCTTAACAAAAGCGGATTGAACATAGGTGAGATCGACCTTATTGAGGCGAATGAAGCCTTCGCGGCGCAAAGTATCGCTTGCCAACGCGGTCTTGACCTTAACCCGGATATTACGAACGTTAACGGCGGAGCGATTGCGCTTGGGCATCCGGTCGGAGCGTCCGGCGCGCGTATCGCGGTAACTTTGATTCACGAAATGCTGAAGCGCCCGAGCGCAAAGCGCGGACTGGCGACCTTGTGTATCGGCGGCGGTATGGGTGTAGCGGCAATCTTTGAGAAGTGCTGATTTAGTATAAATATTACAGAAAGGGGAGAATAGCGGTTGGCGAACGCCGCTGAACGCTATTCGCGGGTACTTATGGGCAACAGACCATTAAACGGCGTAAAAGTTATTGAGCTTGCGACATTTATTGCCGCGCCGACAACCACAAGATTCCTCGCTGACCAAGGCGCGGACGTAATCAAAATTGAGACGACCTCGGGCGATCCGGTTCGCTTCGCGCCGATGGCGGAGGGGCGTCCCGTTCTCCTGAACGAAAACCTTACTTTTGATTTGGAGAACGGCAACAAGCGCAGTATGGCTATGAATCTGAAGAATCCGAAATGCTTTGAGGTCTTGATGAAACTTATCGAGAACGCGGACGTGTTCGTTACAAACTGGCGACCCAAAGCGCTTGAAAAAATGGGCATCGACTACGACAGCCTTAAAGCTAAGTTTCCGAAACTGGTATACGCAAGCGTAACCGGATACGGCGACAAGGGATCGGATAAAGACCTGCCCGGTTATGACTATACGGCTTTTTGGGCGCGTTCCGGGATTCTCGGCTCGCTTTATGATACGGATGGTAAACCGGCCAACTTGATTCCGTCAATGGGAGACCATCAGACGGGAATGTTCCTCGCGGCGGGCGTTTGCGCGGCTCTGTACAACGCGGCGCGTACCGGCAAAGGGGAGAAGGTAAGCTGCAGTCTGCTTGGCACGGCCATTTTCACACAAGGAACGCTCTTGCAAACGGCTCAGTACAAAATGCTGAAGTACCCGATGCGGAAGCGCAACAGTCCTAACCCGTTCAACTGCTGCTATCAGACGAAAGACGGACGCTGGATTCAGCAATCTATGCCGGTATTTGCTATGTTTCCGAAATTCGCGGAAGCGTTGGAGCTTACAGAACTGCTTTCGGACGAGCGTTTTGCCACCGAAATCGGTATCGTTCAGGGCGGACACGGTCCCGCGCTGTATGACGCTATCGCCGAGGCATACGCAAAGTTATCCGCTACAGAAGTCGCCGAACGCCTTACAGCGGCGGATATTCCGTTTGCTGTTGCCGCGGAGTGGAATGAGGTGCTGGAGGACGAACAGGCTTGGGCTGACGACGCGTTTACAAAGCTGACTTATCCGAGCGGCGAGCGTATTGCCATACGCAACCCTGTCCATTTCGAGGAAGCGGGGCTGCCGGAGTATAAATTTGCTCCTCACGTCGGCGAGCAAACGGCGGAAATTATGAAAGACCTCGGCTATACGCAGGAGGAAATTGACGCGCTTATCGAGAGCAAGGATATCCGCGTCACAACGGAGAGTTACAGGCAGTAGTCTATGTTCCGCGGGACAAGGTATTTGTCCCGTGGAATTGAGTATACCGAGGACAGATAAAATATAAGGAGGAAACGGTTAATTATGGTTTTAACCGAAAAGTATCAGCTGGTTAAGAAACTGGCGCGTGATTTCGCGGAGAAAGAAATTCCGCAGGAATTACAAGACGAGATTGAGGCTGCGCACGAACTGCCTATATCGTTCCGCGATAAAATAGCGAAGAGCGGATTGTTGGGCATTAAGGCACCGAAGAGTCTCGGAGGACAAGGCGCGGACACGCTTGCCTACGTACTTATGATTGAGGAAATTGCTCGGGTGAGTATGGTATCTTCAATCTATATAAGCGGAGCGAACTCGTTGGGATCAGGTCCGCTTATGCTTGCCGGAACGCCGGAGCAGCTTGAAAAATATCTGCGCCCGATTGCCGAAGGCAAAATGTATCCCGCGTTCGGACTTACCGAGCCGGGCGCCGGTTCAGACGCCGGCGGCGTTCAGACGACGGCTGTTAAAGACGGCGATTATTGGATTATCAATGGTCGTAAGTGTTTTATTACTGCCGCGCCGTATGCGGATTATACAATGATTTTTGCCAAGACCGACCCCAAAGCCGGTTCACGCGGAATCACAACGTTCATTATGGATATGAAACTGCCCGGCATAAGCCTCGGCAGACCGGAAAACAAAATGGGCATTATCGGAGTACCCACATCCGATATTATTATGGAGGATGTTCGCGTACACGATAACGACCGGCTTGGAGATGTCAACAAGGGATTCTCAAACGCGATGAAGACGCTCGACTATGGGCGGTTGGGCGTTTCCGCTCAATCACTTGGAGTAGGTCAGGCGGCTCTGGACGAGGCGGTCAAGTACGCTAAGGAGCGCAAACAATTCGGTCAGCGTATTGGCGATTTCCAAGCGATTCGGTTTATGATTGCGGATATGGCTACCGAGCTTTACGCGGCGCGTGAGCTTGTATATAACGCTTGTATTCTGAAGGATAAGAATGATCCGCAGGCCAGTATGTACTGCTCAATGGCAAAGTATTACGCTTCTGAAATGTGTAATCATCTCGCGTACAAGGCTGTGCAAATTCACGGCGGCTATGGTTACATTAAGGACTATAAGGTGGAGCGTCTATACCGTGACGCGCGCGTTAACTCTCTGTTTGAAGGCACAAGTCAAATCCAACAAATCGTTATCGCGAATAACTTGCTGAAATAAGGAGAATTGTTGAATATGAAAATTGTAGTTTGCGCTAAGCAAGTTCCGGATACAAACGAGGTTAAAATCGACCCCGTTAAAGGTACGCTTATTCGCGACGGAGTTCCGTCGATTCTGAACCCTGACGATGCGAACGCGTTAGAGGCGGCACTTAAAATTAAGGACGATTACGCGGATACCAACGTAACCGTAGTTTCAATGGGTCCTCCGCAAGCTCTGATTATGCTTAGAGAGTGTATCGCGATGGGCGCGGACGACGCGGTTTTGCTCAGCAGCCGCGCTTTCGGCGGCGCGGACACTTGCGCGACCAGTACGACAATTGCGGCTGGTATTAAGAAAGTCGGCGACGTGGACGTCATTTTCGCGGGGCGGCAAGCGATTGACGGCGATACCGCTCAGGTAGGACCGCAAGTTGCCCAACGGCTCGGATTGCCGTTCGTCACGTATGTGCAGAAGGTTCGCGAGTTCAACGAGAAGGAGCGTAAGGTTGTTGTTGAGCGTCAGCTGGAGGATGGCTTTGAGGTTATCGAAGTCGGGCTGCCGTGCGTTTTGACCGCGGTTAAGGAGCTTAATACTCCGCGCTATATGCAGGTCGGACGCATTCTGTACGCTTGCGATGAGGCTGATATAAAAGTTTGGAACGAGCAGGACGTTACACTCGATCCTGCTGACTGCGGACTTAACGCTTCACCAACTAAGGTTATGCGCTCGTTCACGCCTCCGCCTAAGGGCAAGGGCGAGATGCTTACCGGCACGATTACTGAAATGGCCGGTAGTGTAGTCGGGAAACTGCGCGAAAAGCATTTGATATAAGAGGAGGATAGCTGACAATGGCTGTAAAGATAATTAACGAAAAATGCATCGGGTGCAGTATTTGCGAAAAAAACTGCCCGTTCGGCGCCATTAAAATCGAAAACAAACTTGCCGTAGTGCTTGATAACTGCACGGGTTGCGGGGTATGCGTTAAGGACTGTCCGAAGGACGCTATTGAGAACAACGCAACTTCGATGAGCAATGTGGACATTACGCTTTACCACGGCGTCTGGGTATTTGCCGAACAGCGCAAGGGCGCTCTTATGCCTGTGGCGATTGAGCTTCTGGGCGAGGGCAAACGTCTTGCCGATGAGATAGGCACGGAGGTCTGCGCGATCCTCTGCGGAGAGAATGTAGACGGATTGGTTGATGAACTGTTCGAGTACGGCGCGGACAAAGTTTACTACGCGAATATGCCGGAACTTGCAACGTACACTGCCGACGGCTATACCGACGCTATTTACCGCGCCATCTTAAAGTACAAGCCCGAAATTGTACTGCTTGGAGCCACGCACATCGGACGTGACCTCGGTCCGAGCCTCGCGGTTAAGTGCGGTACCGGTCTTACGGCGGATTGCACGAAGCTGGACATTGACCCCGAAGACAAGAAGCTTATGCAGACGCGTCCGGCGTTCGGCGGGAACCTTATGGCTACTATCGTTTGCCCGGGGCATCGTCCGCAGATGAGTACCGTGCGACCCGGCGTTATGGCTAAGGCGGCGCGGGTGCCGGGCAGAAAAGGTCAATTGATTGATCTGAAAGCGGAGCTGAAGCTGAAATTCAGATCCGGAGACATTCGTCAAAAGGTTCTGGATATCGTGAAGAGTACCGCGGAAATTGTCAACCTCACGGATGCGGAGATTATTGTTTCCGGCGGGAACGGACTCGGCAGCGCGGATGGCTTCAAACTGATTAAGCAGCTTGCCGATAAGCTCGGCGGAACGGTCGGAGCAAGCCGCGCCGCTGTTGACGCGGGCTGGATCGACCATAGTCATCAAGTCGGACAAACCGGAACCACGGTTAAGCCGAAGATATACTTTGCCTGCGGAATTTCCGGCGCTATTCAGCACCTTGCGGGTATGCAGAGTTCAGATTACATTATCGCAATCAACAAGAATGAAAACGCGCCGATTTTTGAGGTTGCGGACTACGGAATTGTCGGCGACCTTTACAAAGTCATTCCGGCGATTATCGAGGCATTGGACGCTCAGGCGGCGTAACTGTTTTGATGCGCCGACGCGACATTACAATCGGGCAACTCTTTTCGGAAACTGTTAACAATTTTCCGGAAAGAGTTGCTTTGCGCTATTCGGGCAATAGCATTACCTACGGCGAGCTTGACGCTGTTACTGACGCTAAGGCTCGGGAATTGGGCGATACGCGTTTTGCGGAGATTCCGGCGAACACCAAACATCGTCCTGCGCGGGAGATGGCGGAGCATATAATAACCTACATCGCGGCGGTTAAGTCGGGTAAAATCGCCGTTTTCGGCAAATTGACCGACGAAGTCAGGCAAGCGGCGGAGCGCGAAGCGACCTCTAACGCGCTTAGCGAAGCTATTCTGTTCACTTCCGGCACTACGGGCAAGCCGAAGGCCGTATTATCGAACCACTACGCGAGGATAAACTCCGCTGCCGCGCATATAGACGCCCTCGGCGCGACTGAACTCGACCGCTTCCTTCTGGCTATTCCGCTTAGCCATTGCTTTTCACTGACGGCAAACCTCATAAGCGCGATTACCCTCGGAGCCGCGATTTGTATTCCGGACGACCGCCATACGGATAATCTTCTGCGATGCATAGAGCGCGAGAGATGTACGATTTTCAACGCCGTTCCGACCATCTTTAACAGCGCGGCAGGACGTATCACCACAGGGAACTATGACCTTTCGAGCCTGCGAACCGGCTTCATCGGCGGCGCGGCGTATACACCCGAGTTCTTCCGTAAGGTGAACAACGCGCTTGCGTTTAATCTGATTCCGGGACTGGGTCAAACGGAAGGTACAGCCGCGTACACCTTTGCGCCGTGGACGGCGCCTCTGAATATTCGCGCGGAAACCGTAGGGCGCGTTATGGACGGCATCGAATGTAAAATATCCGAGCGCGGCGAAATCCTAATCCGAGGGTTTTGCGTCGCGAAAGTATTGAATGACTCTCAAATGGTTGACGGCGACGGTTGGCTTCATACGGGTGATTGCGGCTTCATTGACTATGATGGGTACATTCACTGCGCGGGACGCCTGAAAGAGGTTATCATTCGCGGCGGTGAGAACATCAGTCCGGCGGAGATAGAGGAAGCCGTTGTTAACACTTTCCCGCAGATACGGGAGTGCGCGGTGTTTTCGGTGCCTGACCCGCACTTCGGCGAGGAAATCTGCCTGTGCGTCGCCGCTGACGAAACCGCGCTCAGCGAAAATCAGATTCGAGCGGGCTTGGCGACCTCCCTGGTGGAGTTCAAAGTGCCTAAGTATATTCTGATTGTCAGCGAACTGCCTAAAACCGAGGTCGGTAAAATCGCGGTGGGCGAATTAAAAGAACAGATTCAAAAACTATAAAGAACAGATTCAAAAACTATTATGACGAGCATTTTTACAAAAGACAGATCATTCTACCGTGTGTTTTTCCCGCTGGTTCTGACCATAACGGCGCAGTCGGTAATTGCCTTAGCGGTTAATCTGGCGGATAATATTATGCTCGGCGCATACAGCGAGACCTCTCTTGCCGGAGCCGCGCTTGTCAACCAGCTGCAATTCGTTCTTCAGCAGATAGTGTCCGGCGTTGGGGCGGGCGTAGTCGTTATAGGTTCGCAATATTGGGGCAAGAATGAGGTTGCGCCGATTAAGCGCGTAATGTCGCTCGGCTTGAAGTTCGCCGCGATATTCGGCATCGCGCTCTGGGCGGCGACCTTTTTCGCGCCGCGTCAAATACTCGGACTGCTGACGTCCGACGCCGCGGTAATCGACTCCGCGGTCGAGTATCTGCGCTTGATGTGCTGGACTTACATTATCTTTGCCGTTTCCAACGTGCTTGCGTTGTCACTTCAAAGCATACGAAGCGCAATGATCGGCACCATTATGTCCGTTGTGACGCTTTTTACAAATGTCACGCTGAATTATTTGCTGATATTCGGGAATCTGGGTATGCCGAAACTCGGCATCACGGGCGCGGCAATAGCTACCCTGACGAGCAGGACGCTCGAATTGGTCACTATCCTTATTTACATACTGTTCGCGGACAAGAAGCTGAAGCTCAAAACGCGTGACCTCTTGCGCTTCGACCTTACATATCTTCGCGATTATCTCAGAGCCGCGACGCCGCTGGTGCTGAGCGGAGCGCAGTGGGGAATCGCTCAGGCGGCGCAGACCGCCATACTCGGCCATATAAGCGGAGAAGCCATCGCCGCGAACAGTATTGCGTTGATTGTGTTTCAACTATTCTGTATGTTCGGATTCAGTTGTGCCAACGCGGCAAGCGTAACGATCGGCAATACGATCGGGAGCGGTCGGCTTGACAATGTTAAGCCGTACTCGCGCACCTTGCAAGCTATATTCCTGATAATCGGCGTCGTCTCAGGCGCGGGAATATTTATATTCAAAGAGGCGTTCGTAGGTTTGTTCGACGTCTCGCCGGATACAACCGCGCTTGCGATTCAGTTCTTGACCGTTCTTGCGGTTACCACGGTAGGCACGTGCTATGAATACCCCGTGGAGTCCGGAATAATCAGCGGCGGCGGCGATACTAAGTACGCCGGAATCGTTGACATAAGTTTTATGTGGATTTTCACCTTGCCGATGTCCGCGCTGAGCGCGTTTGTGTGGCGATTGCCGCCGGTGATTACCTTCTGCTTCCTCAAAGCCGACCAAATCCTCAAGTGCGTTCCGAACGCGATTTACTGCAAATCTTATAAGTGGGTTCGTCAACTGACAAGAGACTAGCCCGCGTCCCGAACGCGCAAACCGGAGCGAGTTATCTCGCTCCGGTTTGATTTCGCTCGCCCGACGACGTCCCCGACGCCGTCCCGCGTACCGTATCCTTACGGAATCACCGCGGACAGCACCGGGCCGAACGGACCCGACTGCCCCTTGCTGTTCTCGTAGCGCAGGCAGAAGTAGACCGTGCTGCCACGCTCTCCGTTGAAGTCGAAGCGCTCCTTCTTCCGACGCGTAAACACCGAATACGGCAGCTCCATCGCGTCCGTGAGCGGCCCGTCGAGCCGGAAGGGATGCTTCTCGCTCGCCTTGCCCGTGATGCCGTAGTAGATTCTCACGCCGTAGTCGCTGCGCGCGTCCGGCGCGGTACCCGCCACCGGTCGAATCCGCTGCAGCTCCACCATATGAATGCCGGGGAAGGTTATGTCCGCCTCCACCTGATTCTCCGGCGGCGGGATGGGGGTGTGCTCCGTGTCGAGCGGGGGGATGCCCATCTTCAGCAAGTCCGAGTTGGTAACCTGATCCGGGAAGCCCCTGAACCATACCTTGATAAACCGGGAGAGAACCTGCTTCGTCTCCTTGTATGCCTCGTCCCTCCTCGCGGTCTCCGCGGGGGTGTGCATCGTCGTGGTCGGGAAGTAGGCGTTGTACCAGAGATTGTACGCGCTGTACAGCGCCTTCCTCTCCGCCTCGGGGATGAATGTCCATACGGAAGCCTGTACGTCTACATACCTCATAATGTTATTGAAGAACACGTCGTACTTCGGTCCTGGATAGGGGATTAATTGTTTAGCCATAATTAAATGTCTCCTTATGTAAATAAATATTATGGTCATTATATACCATCAATTTATGCTTGTCAAGCTTTTTGTCGCAGTTATGTAGCTAACTGTCGCAGTTATGTAGCTAACTGTCGCAGTTATGTAGCTAACTGTCGCAGTTATGCAGCTAACTGTCGCAGTTATGCAGCTAACTG